>JBLNHB010000261.1:0-10547 GCA_050268805.1 bacterium
AATTTCAAGAACACGCCTGTCGGGACAAAGAAATGCGTTGCCCTCTCCCACAGGATTAAGGAGCCGGTCAGCGGATATAGCCTCTCGGCAGAATGGAACTCGAGAGTTCTTTACGAGGAAGCCCAAAAGGCAGGAATTTCGAACATCTACTACATGGACAAGAGGACCATCTCGGTCCTCTTCGGCATTTACCGCAGGGAAAGCTTCATCCTCTACGGTGACTAACCCATGAAGCGGCACGCCCTGGTGCAGGCGGTCGATGAAGGCAAGCTTCCCCGGACGCCTTTTGGCGATCTGGACAAACTGCTGATGCAGAAGCATGGCCAGAAGGTCAGGGTGATCTGCGCGCTGACGATGTCGATGTACGCATCATAGGTGCCCTCGAGTCCACCGCTCTCGCTTCAGGGGAGAAATCGTGTCATGCTGGGAAATCCTGCGGGATCAACTTCCGCTGCCGCATGATTTCCCTCTCATTCAGTACCTGGGGGAACAGCGCTTCCCCTGAAACTCCTTTCCGATTCAGCCTGTTTCCTTACCCAATCTCGGTAGCGGGTTTCATCGCTCGACGGGGCAGGCACAAATTTCTTCTCTGACCGCAACGCTTCATCCAAAGCCTTCGCATCGATCCCACCCAGAGCCTCAAAGCTTTCCTGCTTCTTCACTGGTTTCATCTCCTTCGCGCCGTCCATGATTCCGGCATTCGGAACAATCCCCTCCTCACCCGGTATCTGCTGGGGTAACTCACCGGGCTGTGACCATTCCGACTTCATTAATTCAGGAGGCATCGGCACATTCTCTGATGATTTTCCCTTGAGCTTGAAATACACGACCAGAACAACCGTCAAGATAAGGATGAGGAGCAATACCCCCCGCAGCAGGCTCTGGTTCCTCCCGCAATAGGGGCATGCCGGAAAATGAGCGGGCATGCTTGACTCGCAATAATGACATTTCTTGATCTCCATACTTCCCCCCGGAAAGAAAGGTTTGCTGGCATCTATTCTATCCCTGTGCGCCGATCATGTCAATTGAAAACTCCGGTTCTGGTACAATGAGATCATGGAACCCAGGTCCCCAATTCCTGTGCGCCAGACCCCTCACTTGCCGCTCCCGCAGACTCTGAGATCCTCTGAACAGGAGCGCATCGCCCGCGCTGCGACAAAACCCGATGAGAAACATATGCTCAAACAGGGCGATGAAGATAGCATCCTCTGCAGAAACTGCGGAAACCGGATTACCGGTATCGATGCCATGATTGCCATGAACGGCGAGCACCGGCATACCTTTACGAATCCTGCAGGGTTCACCTTCAGGATCGGCTGTTTTTCCGCAGCCCCGGGATGTTCGTTCGCCGGAGAGCCGACGATGCACCACACCTGGTTTGAGGGATTCACCTGGCAGGTGGCTTCCTGTTCACGCTGCGCGCTCCACCTCGGCTGGATGTACCGGGCAAAGGAGATAACGTTCTTCGGCCTTATCCTCGACCATCTGGTGGAAAGGACACGAACGCACTGAACAAGGGGCCCGAGGGTCAACGGGTTCAAGTGTCCAAGTGATTTAGCGTTGTACCCATTTCCCGCTTAACCACTCGACCCTTTAAATCCTTGATCCCTTGCCTCTGTTATGATTTAGATCATTCCTGATCTCCTCACTTTGCCGTACAATAGGAACATGAAGCACTATGGAATATGCCTTTTTGCAGTCATCGGGATAGCTCTCCTTTCCGGCCAAGCACCGCTCTTCGGCTGCGCTGTCTGCCACAGCAAGAATCCGAAAGTGGTGAAGATGCACGCCGAACCACGGAACAAAGCCTGTTTCCGGTGTCACGGCAGCGGGAGAATCAAGAATCAGGAAGAACTGTCGAAACAGATGACGGGCGATCCCCTTTGTACCGGATGCCATAAAGAGGAGCGGAATGGGAATGCCGGGCGGGAAAGACCGTAGAATGATCCGGGAATATAGAACCATCGAGGCCATGATCGGCATCTATTGCGGAGACCACCATGGCAAGAACACGGATGGATTATGTCCTTCATGCAGTTCGCTTCTCGGGTATGCGCGCCGCCGTCTCGACCTCTGTCCCTTTCAGGAGAACAAGACAACCTGTGCACACTGCCCGGTCCATTGCTACAAGCCCGATATGCGTGAACAGGTCAGGGAGGTGATGCGGTATGCGGGCCCCCGTATGACCTTTCGCCATCCGATTCTCGCTCTTTTCCACCTGATCGACGGCTTCCGGAAGACCACCCCGGCCCGTATCCGGCGAAAAAGTTCACTTCAATGAACAGGAGTGCGGAAGGAGAGGGTAATGCCCTCGCTCCTCTCATTCCCATCTCAGGATCTTCATAAGATGCTCATGGGTAAGGGGTTCATCAAAGACGATGCCCATGAAATACCGGTCATACTGTTTCAGCAAGGAGGCGACTCTCCCCTGGAGATGCTCCCCCGGCCCTGTTCCCACAATGTCGGGATAGGCAAGTTCAACGGAAACCGGCGTTGTCTGTTCGAGAGGCACATCCGTATACAATCCAATACCGCCCTGAGAAATATTGGTAACCTGAGTGGTCACCTGCCGGGGATGTGCCCATTCCTTCAGGGTGACCACTGCCCTGGTGAAGACCGGATACCGGTGGTATCTGCGAAAATATTCAGTCATCGGAATTTCCTTCAATACTGTTTAGTATACCATTCACTCTCTGTTTATAAGCACGAGGGGGAAGGCGAGCACGTACGCTGATCTGTTTTGGGGCTAACGGTTAATGGAGGGCCTTGACAAATTTCTTATACGGCTGAGGAGGATCGACGACTTCGAGGCCGATACTGTCGGTCAGCCCGTCCGGAGGCATTTTCTCGTAAAACCATCTCACCCGGCAGAAGAGATTGATTGTCTTCCCTGAGTTGAGCTCGAATTTCAGATCTATCTCAGCTCCGGGACTGAATTTCTTCGTCTCGCTCGAGTGGGGAGTCAAGATGCAGATGCCGTGTTCAGAGATGTTTTCGATGAATACGGTATGATTTCCTTTTCCGGAAATCCGCTCGGCCTTCAGACTGACCTTGCGCCTTCGGGAAACCCTTCTTTCCATGGCGGCATTATATCATAACCCGCGCGAAAGAAAACAACGAGAAAGACAATGGGACGACCATTTCATTTTTCCCGACACGGGGGCACCCTTTCCCCCCAGGCGGTGCTCGTTGCAGTTCTTGACTGTTCGTTATATACTGAAAGAAAAAAAGGGAGACGACCGTGCAGGAAATCAGGCAATTTCTGGCAAAAAATGGTGAGGAGATTACTGTCAGGCCCGCTGAACCCGATGACTCCTGTGAAATCCTCGACACCATACGCTCTCAGGCACAGGAACGAAGCTATGTTCTCATGGAGCAATACGGAAAGACTACAGCATCCGAGCGGGAATACATCAGCGGACTCGATGAGAGGAAGAACCTGCTCCTCGTCGCTGTCACCGAACACCAGGCAATCGGCTGTCTTGCAGCCCTCCAGGCAGACGGGGGTATGAGGGAGCAGACAGCCCACATCCTCCACATCGGGCTCCACCTCAAGGAAGCATACCGTGGACTCGGCATCGGCTCACAGATGCTCACCTATGCGATTGAATGGGCAAAAGAGAAGGGCTTTCAGAAGCTCGAGGCGAGCATCTTCACCACCAATAAGCGTTCTCTCCACCTCTTCACTCAGGCCGGCTTTGCCGAAGAAGGGGTCAGGCAAAAACGCGCCCGTGTGGGCAAGGATTTCATCGATGAAGTGCTGCTGGGGAAGGTGCTGTCATAACACCTCCCTTCGGCGTTCGTACACGTTTGCCATGTCTCTCGTCACCGCAGAAAGTCGACATGGAATCCGACGGCCACATAGTTCATGAACGCCGTTTCATCAAACCCCTTCGGATTTTTCAAATCTACCCGCTGTGAGAGGTGGAGTGTATAGAGCGTATCTTCCCACTGCTTTACCACCCAGAAGCTGATACGCTTCTCATTGCGGAGCCTGTCCGAACCTGTCTCGATCTCAACATCCATCTCTGCCCTGAGGACTGGAATGTCCTTAAAGATAATGATTTCCGCCTTTTTGAGCCCCTTGGTAGCGCCGCGAGACACAAGGCTTTGCCTGACCGATTCCAGGAATGCTCGAGGCTCCTGATCGCTGCGGCGCATTTCGAGGGTGAGATCGATTATCCCGGCCTTTCCCTTGAGCAGGAACTGCTCATCCCCGGTAAACTCCCACTCCTCGGAATAGGGAAGAATGAGGCCGAAATGCCGGAGAGGGCTTGTCACGGCGATGATATCTTTTTTCGCGTCCGGCATAATGAGAATGCCAAGCCGGGAATTCTGAACCTTACTGCCTCTGAAATGGACGACGTTGTCCGATGCTCCGGCAAGGGAGATGAGAACCAGCAGGATGATTATGAGGAGAGCGCCTCTTGTCATGGATGAGGCCGGAATCCATAGAACTCCATTTCCGAGGTCCGCGGACACGGGTAATCCTATCTTTCCTTCTCTTGCTGCCCTTCCCCCTTTGGTTCCTTCGCCGAATCGGGATGACACCGCTTGCAGTTGTTCATGGGGAAAGCGATCCTCAAATGGCATACCCCGCAGAACTTGCCTTCATAGATATATTCCATCTTGAAGTGTTTGGTCGTTCTCTGCTTGATGTTGAAGATGTCGGGATGGCAGTTTGCACAGTCAAGCCAATAGTTGTGCACCTCATGGGGAAAAACGGCGGGGGGAAATTTCGCCCACTCGGGCTCCATGGTGATGAATTTATTGAACGAGATGGGAGCGAACTCTTCCGTGGAGATGCTCTTTTTCGGGTTGATCAGGCCCCGGCTGACCGCCTCGGTCCAGTCAATCTGGTTTCCGAAGCGCGCATATGGGAAAGCTGATATTTTCCGGAACTTTTCCTTGCCGTATCCGATATCGCCGTTGTGACACTTGCTGCAATGCTCTTCCGTATGGCCGAATGCGATCTTCCCGTTGTGGCATGCGCCGCAGAACTCGCCGTTCTTGTTCTTCTGTTCGGTGATATCGGTAGCGTTGAGCTTCATCTCAAAGCCGAGTTCCAGATGGCACACCCTGCAGGTGTAGGTGAGGCGATGGCTCCAGTGCGAAAAGGTCACAGCAGGTTTCCCTGCGCTCTGGGATATTCTGTCAATGAGAATATTGCCGTACTCTGTCGGTTCCGTAACCGGAGGTAGGGTCCAGGACTGGGCGAGTACGGATACCAGGGTGGATAAAAGCAGGGCGCCCGTAAGCAGAATCGAATAGAGGGAAAAACGCAGGATGCTCCTCTGGTGTCGCAATAGTCTGTTGTGTTTCATAATTTTCTCATAATAGTATTTCCCGGAATTTATTGCAAGGGAGAAGGGAGAAAGCTCTCCGGGTTCGGCTTTCCTGGTCGGCGAAGAAAATATCATTCGCTCTCTGTACCGTGGCATCCTGAACGAATTGCGGGGGCGGGCCGGCCCCCCTCGAACAGGTTTGCTGAATGAGGATGAGATTGGTACTCTTTATGAGTGGCATCTCGAAAAATTTTCTCTTAAAAAACAAATAGTTTTATCAGAAATACCCTTCACTGAACAGCCCGAAAGCTTCATATTTTCTTCATACTATTTTCATATATTATGTCCGTGCATACAAACGAGTATTGGGATGGCCTGCAATGGACAGGTTGTCTCTTGCGAGGTGAAGCATGAAAGAGAATGATATTTTTGATGAGATTCTGGAACTGGGCAAGAAGCGCGGTTCCCTGACGTATGGTGAGATCCATGAGGCTCTCCCTGCGGAGTTTTACGCGCCGGAAGAAATAGAAGAGAAAATTGATCTTCTCAAGGATATGGGTGTCGCGCTTGTGGAAGATGAAGAGAGCGCTGTACCCTATGAAGAAGCTGCTGAGGAAGAAGCTACCGAAATGGAAGAAACTGCGGATCTCGTCCAGACGTATTTTCATTCCATGGGTAATATAACCGTGCTCTCCCGACAGGCCGAGACCGAGATCGCGAAAAGACTCGAGGAGGGAAGGGAAATCATACGGGGAGTCGTTACCAAAATGACGGTGTACAAGAGATTGGTGGTCCGGCTGGGAGACCAGGGCGAGGAAGAAGAGGACATCCCCGGGAAAGCTCTCGCGATGAGCCTCGAAATACTCGATGAGTACATGAAACGGATGGAAGCGATCGACACAAAGATCACCCACTATGGCTCCCTCGAGGGACTCCAGAAACTGATCCGGGAAAAGAAGAGAAAAGGCCAGAGCGCATTGAAGCTCAAAGCACTCGCCCGCGAGGTGTCCGAAGAGTACCATGCCCTCGGGGCAGAAGTCGGCATTGCGATCGAGACCCTCAGGTCGCAGTGGGACAGGATATCAAGGGCACGGGCTCTCTATACCGAGGCAAAAAACGAACTCATTACCCGCAATCTGCGGCTTGTCATCAATATCGCGAAGAACTATGTAAACAAGGGACTGCACCTTCTCGATCTCATCCAGGAGGGAAACATCGGGCTCATGCGTGCGGTCGACCGGTTCAAATATGAGAAAGGGTTCAAGTTCAGCACCTATGCCACATGGTGGATCCGCCAGGCGATCACCCGCGCACTGATCGATCAGACAAAGACCATCAGGGTTCCGGTGCATATGATGGAGTTCTATAACAGGGTGAGCAAGGCGTCCCGCGACTTGACCCATACCCTCGGAAAAGAGCCGAGCAATGAGGAAATCGCACAGGAGTTGAAGGTCCCGATGGCAAAGGTGGAGGAGGTATTCAGGGCGGTACAGGATCCACTCGGCCTCCAGACACCGATCGGCGACGATGACATGGAGCTTGGCGATGTGATCGGCGATCAGAACAGCCCGTTACCGGATACGGAAGCGGAAAAGGACGAAATGACCGACCGGATGATGAGCATCCTGAAAACGCTCCCGGCCAAAGAGGAGAGGATCCTTCGCATGAGGTTTGGGATCGGGTTTGACCGCGAATACACACTCGAAGAGGTGGGCAGGCATCTTTCCCTCACCCGAGAACGGGTGAGGCAGATCGAGGCCAAGGCACTGAGAAGTCTCAAGAGCCCGGGCCGCCTGAAGGCCCTGACAACGCTCGCTACCGGCTGATACTCACACCGCTACTCCTCGTCTGCGACGAGTCCGTGAACGTTTCCGGGAGGAGGGGTTCCCCGCTTTTCCTCCGATACTTTCTGCTCTGAGAAGTGGTGTTTCTCACTTCGGTTGTAGGCAACGAGGGCCTTCACCACATCCCATCCGATTTCACCCCGTTCCGCCATCTCGGTAATCTCCTCCAGGGCGGTGCGGTTGTCATAGGTTGCCGACCGGTAGGGCCTCGGCGATATGAGCGCATCATAGACATCGCAGGCCGCGATGATCTCCACGAGAGGATCGGCAAGCCGGATCGCCCGGGGATATCCCGAAGCGTTCTTCCGTTCATGATGATCCCGCGCCACGGTCGCAGCGATATTCCTGTCGTCTGTGCCGTAAAAGCAGAGGAGAACAAAACCCGCGAGCGCGTGGTGTTCGACAGCGGTTTTTTCTTTCCGGGTAAGAGGGGAGGTCTTCTTCAGAACAGGCAGGGGAACGCAGATCTTGCCGATGTCATGCGTGGGTCCTGTTTCAGCCAGCAGTATCCTGCTCTCCGCGTCCGGAAGCAGGTCCTCTGCGAGGAGCGTCGACAGGGCAAAGACCATGAGGATATGCCGGTAGGTATGGAAATCATGCTGCCTGAAATAATCAAGCGATTCGAAGACCGGCGGAATAAACCGGACCATTTCCATCATGGACAGGACCAAGTCGATGTATTCAGCTCCGGAAAAGATTGTTCCATAGGGAGGATCAACGAGAAAGGCACGGATGTCCTTCTCGACGGAACCGTACCGGAGGAGGGAATATTTCTCCTGGGCAGGGGCCTGTCCGCGGGAACGAAGGAGTTCCTGTA
This sequence comes from bacterium, assembly GCA_050268805.1. Classification (GTDB taxonomy): domain Bacteria; phylum Nitrospirota; class Thermodesulfovibrionia; order Thermodesulfovibrionales; family BMS3Bbin05; genus JBLNHB01. Next base: position 7,947 of record JBLNHB010000261.1, read on the forward strand.
TCGCTACCTCCGAAAGGTCGGTCCCTGCAGGGAAGAGAATCTGCCGGTCAAGCGTGAAAACCGGGTAGCGGAGTTCCAGTGCCGACATCAAGCAACCTCATGCTCTCGGGACGGCCTTACAATCATCTATCGGGAGATCTCCGATACAGGTCGTCCGCCGCATCGAGAAAGCCTCAGCAGCGAGAACACTATGCATGGTCTTTTTCCACCTGCTGCAACCCCTGGAGCGCTGCTTCATTCATGGGTGACAGGGAAAGCGCCTTTTCGAACGTGCCTTTTGCCCGCTTATGGAAACCGAGCCCGATGTAGGCGTGGCCAAGGGCAGCATAGTAGTTCGCCTTGTCCGGGTCGCGTTTGATAGCCTCCTCGAAGGCCCTCGCCGCTTCAGTGAAAATGTCGAGCTTGCTCAGGGCAAGCCCATGGTAATAGTGATATATGGACGGGGCAGGATGGAGGTAGATCGCCTGGGCAAACAATTTTTCAGCTTCCGGGAAGATGCCGAGGAGCATTTTTGATCTTCCGTCACTGAATGCCGCTTCCGCCATGTCCTCTTTGGACTGGCTGGGATGCGGCGCCGGATGGGAGGGGCCGGCGCCAAGGGTCTCGTCGTATTCCTTTCTCTTTTCAGGGTCATAGAGCGTATTGTACGCTTCGGTCACCTGAGCGAAGATGTCGTTCAGTTTCCGTTTGACGTCCTCGGAGGGAAGCGAGAAATGCCTGTCCGGATGGAACTCCTTTGCCATTTTGAAAAATGACCGTTTGATATCTTCATTCGTTGCCCACCTCTGGAGTCCGAGGATTTCATAATAACCGGCATTCTGCGATTTCTCATACATCGTCTCAACCACCTTCAGGAACTCCGTGTCTACGCCGGCGAGCGGCTCGCTGATCACCTCTTCGTGGGAGACAGCGGAAGCAACCTCTTCTTCTCTCCTGATCACCACGAGCCGGGCACAGATGAGGGCATAGATCGTCTTGATCGCCTCGAAATTATTGAGCTTGGCGGCCGCGAGGATCTCGCGTATCGTCTTGCCGCTGCTGATGAGAGAGAGAATTTCCTTGCCCAGGGTGTCGAGGGAGAGATCCTGGAAGAGATCGAGGGGGTTCTGGGAAAACGTCAATACCGCTTCGAGGGGAGGAAAGTCCTGGAGGATATACTGAAAATTATTGATCCGCTTGATGCCTCGGTAAATGAGATTCGCGGCACTGAGATTCAGGGTAATCGTTTCATCCGAGGGCAGGTCCCCTTCCCTGAACTCGAAGAACCCGCACTCCGTTGTCAGGAGGTTCACGATGATCTCCACGACCTGGCTCCGTACCGCCCAGATGAGTTCAGTAGGTTTCAGATACCCCAGATCGATGAGGATGGTGCCGAGCCTCTTCTTGCTCTCCTTCAGCTTGCCGATGGCTTCGAGATACTGCTCGAGCGTGATCTTTCCACCCTTGAGGAGCACCTCTCCGAATCGATCATCTTCCTGGTTTGAATTGGCGAAAATCATGTCGCCGTGCTTGAAGAAAATCCGCGTGCGCTTGGACCCGGTGAGGATCTCGAAGACCCCTGTCTTGCCGCTCCGCTGGAGCCCGATGAGGAGATCGGGCAGCCGGAAGTCCTGGCAGGTCCCCTTGATGTTGCCGACCCTCTTGAATCCCGCCACGACGCCGGGTTTCGCGTCCTTGACCCACATGACCTCACCGAGAAAATCGATCTCCGGGTCTTCGATCCTGATTTCGATGACATTGCCCGGGCTCAGGGAGGGAGGATTGTTGGTGAACTTCAGACAGAAACCATCAGCCGAATAATCGAGTGCTATGCAGGGATGTTTCTGGGGGCCTATCTTCAGGACAGCATCGCTGTTGAGCTGGTATCTCCTGAACCTTCTCCTGTCTTCGCCTTTCTCAGCCATTCCGCGGCCATCCCTCCTGAAATACCTTCCTGCCAACTTCGGTCATTGTGAAGTGAAATATTCTATCACATCAAGGCATTTTAATCTATGCTCGCCGGTACACTCACTGCTGTGCTCCCCATTCATCCCTTAGGCAGATTGTTCTCTGGGGAAAGGGGAAACTCATGCTTTTTTCCGCGTGGAAGATTTCTTCAATACCGTCTTTTTTGTCTTTGCCCCGGGTTTCCCTTCGACCTTTGCAACCTCGGCTTCAAGCTTCCTGATACGGCCGAGAACAGCTTTGATTTTCGGATTGATCAAGGGATTCTTCATCTTCCCGCTCGCATCATACACCTTTCCGCCGAGTTCAGTGAACTCACGCTGAACTTTTGATTTGAGTTCGAAGAGCCGGTACTGCCTCTTGCCTTCCTCGGTCACCCCCTCGGCCTTTTCCCGGACATAGACTGCGCCTTCTTTGACAGCGGCAACCCCCTCGTGCACCCCTTTGTGAAGGTCCTTCTTGATTTCTTCCCAGAAACTCATACCCTTCCTCCTTCCGTGACAAGAATGTATGGCACTGCTCCCGCACAAACAGAGAATTTTTATTTTACTCTTAAGTATACGCGTCTTCAGAGGAGCGGTCAAGCGAAACACTCCAGAAGTCAGAAGTACAGGGGTCTCAAGATCCCCTTGACCCCTTGGACCATCCTCGGCCCCT
>JBLNHB010000262.1:0-7301 GCA_050268805.1 bacterium
GGCAGGAAGCAGCCGTTCCCCGCTCTGGAGAGGCGGCGCGATTGTGTTCGGTCCGCAGCCGAGGGACTATTCCTACCGGATAAACAAGAAGCAGAGGCGTCTCGCACTCAGGACGGCGCTCTCCGCAAAAGTTGCCGAACAGCAGTTCGTCGTTGTCGATGCTCTCTCCTTTGAAAAACCGAAGACCCGCGAGATGATTTCCCTGCTCGCCTCACTCGGTCTGGCGGACAGGAAAGTGCTCGTGATCACGAAAGATAAGGATGAGAACGTGCTCCTCTCTTCCCGGAACATCCCGGGCGTGAGCATCCAGACGGCATCCGATGTGAATGTCTACATGGTCATGAACCATGACGTCCTGCTCGCCACGAAGGATGCGGTTTTGTCCCTCCAGGAGGTGCTCCAGTAATGGATATCTATAAAATCATAAAACGCCCGCTCTTTACGGAGAAGGGGACGGGACTGAAAGAGCACGAGAACAAGATTCTGGTCGAGGTCGACCGGAGCGCGAACAAGATCGAGATCAAGAAGGCCTTTGAAGTGCTCTTCAAGGTGAAGGTCGATTCCGTCCATACCATTCTTACGCGCGCCAAGAAGAAGATGCGGGGACGGATCCCCGGATACACGACGGCGAAAAAGAAGGCCCTCATCACCCTGAAGAAGGGCGAAAAGCTCGATTTCATAGAGGGACGATAGATGGGAACCAGGGCATTTAAACCGACATCGCCGGGAAGCAGATTCAAGACCGTTTCCGACTTCAAGGATATAACCACCGGGAAAGCGCACAAGCCGCTCACGAGGTCGATGCGGAAGAGCGGCGGGAGGAACAACCAGGGCAGAGTCACGATCTGGCAGCGGGGAGGCGGGAACCGGCGGACGTACCGGATCATCGATTTCAAGAGAGACAAGGCCCATATCCCGGCCAGGATCGAAACGATCGAGTATGATCCCAACCGGTCTGCGAGGATCGCGCTCGTTGCGTACGCCGACGGAGAGAGGAGATACATTCTCGCTCCGGAAGGGATGCGGGTCGGAGAGGAGATCATGTCCGGCGACAATGCGGAGGTCAAGATCGGCAATGCTCTTCCGCTCAAGGCGATCCCGCTCGGCAGTTTTGTCCATAACATTGAATTGAGACCGGGGCAGGGCGGCGTGCTCGTCCGGAGCGCCGGTTCACAGGCGCAGGTGCTCGCGAAGGATGAGAAGTATGCCCATGTGAAAATGGCGTCCGGAGAGGTCAGACTCATCCCGGTGAAGTGCGCCGCCACGATCGGGCAGGTGAGCAACCTGGAGCATGAGAATATCAGCATCGGCAAGGCCGGAAGGAACCGCTGGGTGGGCAAAAGACCCCATGTGCGCGGCGTTGCCATGAACCCCATAGACCATCCCCTCGGCGGCGGTGAAGGCAGATCTTCCGGAGGCCGGCCCGCATGCTCACCCTGGGGGAAGCCGGAAGGGGTCAAAACCAGGAAGAAAAAGAGTTCCGATGCGCTCATCATCAAGAAGAGAGAGCGCAAGAAGCGTAAATAAAGGAAGAGGAGGAACCGTTGCCGCGCTCAGTTAAAAAGGGACCCTATGTAGAGCCTTCACTGATGAAGAAGGTGAGATACATGATGGACACAGGTGAAAAGAGGATCGTCAAGACCTGGTCGCGCCGCTCCACGATCGTTCCGGAGTTCATCGGCTACACGTTTGCGGTTCATAACGGCAGGAAGTTCATCCCGATCTTCGTAACAGAGAACATGGTCGGTCACAAGCTCGGGGAATTCGCACACACGAGAACCTTCAAGAGCCATTCGAGCTCGGAGAAGACGACCGCGGTGAAGGGGAAGTAGGCGATGGAAGCACGGGCTGTTTTGAAATATGCACGGATCACCCCGCGGAAGGCGAGGCGGATCACGAGTCTCATCAAAGGGAAGACAGCGGGCGAAGCGATCGTCGCGCTCAAGTTCATGCCCTATGGCGGCGCCCCCATGATCGGCAAGCTCCTTGCAAGCGCCATGGCCAACGCCGAGCAGAAGGAAGCGGTCGCTCCCGAGGAAATGAAGATCACGACCGCCCTTGTCCATCCAGGGCCGGTGATGAAGAGAGTCATGCCGCGGGCCATGGGCCGGGCGAACATAATACGGAAACGGTCGAGCCATATTACCCTGGTTCTTTCAGACTGACACGGAGGTGGATGCTTGGGTCAGAAAACTCATCCCATAGGAAACAGAATCGGGATTGTCAAATCCTGGGACTCGAAATGGTTCTTGAAGCAGCAGTACGCCGATGCGCTCCATGAGGACCTCAATATCAGGAAGTACATCAAGAACAAGCTCTACCATGCCGGTGTCGCCAAGATCGAGATCGAAAGAACGGGAGACAAGATCAGGATTCATATTCATACTGCGCGGCCCGGCATCATCATCGGCAAGAAGGGCGCCGAGGTGGAAAAGCTGAAGAAGGACATCGAGTATCTCACGGGCAAGCAGGTCCAGATTGATATCAAGGAGATCCGGAAGCCGGAACTCGACGCACAGCTCGTTGCCGAAAATATGGCGCTCCAGATCGAAAAGAGAGTGGCCTTCAGGAGAGCGATGAAGAAGGCCGTGACCTCGGCGATGCGCTTCGGGGCGCTCGGGGTCAAGGTGACCTGTTCGGGGAGGCTTGCCGGCGCGGAAATCGCCCGGACCGAGTGGTACCGCGAGGGCAGAGTGCCCCTCCACACGCTCAGGGCGGATATCGATTACGGCTTTGCCGAAGCGAGGACGACCTACGGGGCCATCGGATTGAAAGTATGGATCTACAGGGGTGATGTTCTCCCGGAGACGAGACCGGCCGCGTAGCGGCCAAGGAGAGCGTGAAAAGGCATTATGCTTTTACCGAAAAAAGTTAAATACCGGAAAATGATGAAAGGCAGGACCACCGGGAAGGCCTACCGCGGTTCCGAGATAACCTTCGGTGAATTCGGTCTGAGAGCGACCGAGCCCGGCTGGATCAGCAGCAGGCAGATCGAGGCCGCCCGTGTCGCGATTTCGCGCCATGTGAAGCGCGGAGGGAAGGTCTGGATCCGGATCTTTCCGGACAAGCCGATCACCAAGAAGCCTGCAGAAACGAGAATGGGAAAGGGAAAGGGAAATCCTGAGTTCTGGGTGGCTGTGGTCAAGCCCGGCAGGATCCTCTATGAGATGTCGGGTGTCACCGAGGAGATCGCCAAGGAGGCGCTCAGGCTTGCTGCCAACAAGCTCCCGCTCGCCACGAAGTTCGTGAAGCGGGAGGAGGCGGTCTTATGAGAATAGCGGAGTTGAGAAACCTTTCGGTCGACGAACTGAAGGTGAAAGAGGATGATCTCAGGAAAGAACTCTTCAACCTCAAGTTCCAGAGTGTGACGGGTGAGATCCAGAACCCCATGAGGATCCGCGCCGTGCGCAAAGAGATCGCCCGGATATTGACGATCGTAACGGAAAAGCAGAGCAACCAATAAACCATCAGGAGCATGCATGCAGAAGAAGATCTATACCGGCAAAGTGGTGAGCGATAAGATGGACAAGACCGTGACCGTCGCGGTCACGCGGCTCTTCCAGCACCGGGAGCTCAAGAAGACGATGAAACGGGTGACCAAATTCAAGGCGCATGACGAGGCCAACAGCTGCCATGTCGGCGATACCGTCAGAATCGCCGAATCGAAGCCGCTCAGCAAGACGAAGCGATGGGTAGTGCTCGATATACTCGAGAAGGCATAGGAGTTCCAGGGCATGATACAGGTACAGAGCTGGCTCGACGTTGCAGACAATTCAGGGGCAAAACAGGTCATGTGCATCAAGGTCCTCGGCGGATACAAACGGCGGTATGCCCAGGTCGGCGATGTGATCGTCGTGAGCGTGAAGGAAGCGATTCCCGATGGAACGGTCAAGAAAGGCGCGAAAGCCAAGGCGGTGGTCGTCAGGACCCGGAATGCAACCCGGCGGTCCGACGGGTCGTGCATACGGTTTGACCAGAACGCCGTCGTGCTCATCAATCCCCAGGGAGAGCCGGTCGGCACCCGCATATTCGGACCTGTTGCCCGGGAGCTGCGGCGGAAGGCCTTTACCAAGATCATCTCGCTCGCTCCCGAGGTTCTCTAGGAGGTTACATGGGACTGGGAATTAAGAAACAGGATACGGTGCTCATTACCGCAGGGAAAGAAAAGGGCAAGAAGGGGAGGGTCATCTCCGTTCTTCCGTCCAAGAGCACTATCCTCGTGGAAAAACTGAATATCATCAAGAAACACATGAAGCCGAGCAAGAAATACAGCCAGGGCGGCATCATCGAGAAGGAGGGACCGATCCATGTCTCCAATACGATGCTCGTCTGCCCGCGCTGCAGCAAGCCGACGCGCATCGCAAACGTTCTCCTTGAAGGCGGCAAGAAAGTGCGCAGTTGCAAAAAGTGCAAGGAGGTCATTGACCAGTAATGGCTCCGCGGCTGAAGGAAAAATATACGAAGGATGTGGTCCCGGCGATCATGAAGCAGTTCTCCCTGAAGAACGTCATGGAGGTACCGCGGATCAGGAAGATCGTGCTCAATGTCGGTCTCGGCGAAGCGATCCAGAATATCAAGGTGCTCGAGGCGGCGCAAAACGAACTCACCCAGATTGCCGGCCAGAAGGCCGTGATCACCAAGGCGAAGAAGGCGATCGCGGGGTTCAAGCTGAGAAAGGGAATGCCTATCGGGTGCAAGGTGACCCTCCGGGGCGAGCGGATGTTCGAGTTCCTCGACAAATTCATCAGCATCGCCCTGCCGCGCATCAGGGATTTCAAGGGCGTTTCGGGGAAATCCTTTGACGGGCACGGCAACTACACGATCGGTGTCAGGGAGCAGTATATTTTCCCTGAGATCGACTACGAAAAGGTCGAAATGGTTCATGGTCTCGATATAACCATCTGCACTTCGGCAAAGTCGGATGACATGAGCAAGGCATTACTGTCCCATCTTGGAATGCCGTTTAGAAACTGAGAGGATTCAAGGAGCTGGAATGGCAAAAACATGCATGATCGTCAAGGCGAAGAGAACGCCGAAGTTCAAGGTAAGGGCATATAACCGGTGCAGGATCTGCGGAAGGCCCCGGGGGTTTCTCCGGAAGTTCGGCATGTGCAGAATCTGTTTCCGGAACTTATCGCTCCAGGGGCATATCCCCGGAGTCACAAAATCGAGCTGGTAGAGGGAAGACATGCAGACTGATCCAATCGCAGACATGTTGACACGGGTGCGGAATTCGATCCTCGCGAAAGCGGATAAGGTCGATATCCCCGCCTCACGGATGAAACTCGAGATCGCGAAGATCCTCAAGGAAGAAGGATTCATCCGCGCCTACAAGATCATCAAGGACAAGCGGCAGGGCATCCTCCGCCTGTCCCTCAAATATATCGGAAACGAGAGCGTCATCAGCGGCCTGAGACGGGTGAGCACCCCGGGCAGGAGGGTCTATGTCGGTTCACAGGAGATTCCCCGGGTCATGGGCGGAGTCGGCGTCGCCATCCTCACCACTTCACGGGGGATCGTAAATGACCGGTTCGCCAAGGCCGAGGGAATCGGCGGTGAAGTGCTCTGCTACGTCTGGTGAGCCTGTCCGGAGAAATAAACAAGGGAGCAAACGATGTCAAGAATAGGTAAACAGCCGGTCATCATACCCTCGGGAGTGAATGTTCATATCACCGGGAAAGAGGTGAGCGTGAAAGGTCCCAAGGGCCAGCTCCAGTGGGGAGTGCCGAATTCAATTACGGTCGCCGTTAAGGACCAGAAGATAATCCTCGAGCGCCAGGACGACTCCAAGGAGAAGAAGGCGCTCCACGGGCTCTCGCGGAGCATCATCGCGAATATGGTAAGCGGCGTTGTCGGGGGGTTCAAGAGGGAGCTCGAGCTTCACGGCGTCGGGTACCGGGCCCAGGTTCAGGGGACCAGGCTCGTCTTTACCCTCGGGTATTCTCATCCCGTGGAATATCAGCTGCCTGCGGGCATCAAGGCCGAGGTTGACAAGAAGCAGACCCAGATCACCCTGTCTGGGATCGACAAGTATCTCCTCGGCCAGACTGCTGCGAACATCAAGGATTTGAGGTTCCCCGATGCATACAAGGGCAAGGGTGTCCGGTATTCGGGGGAGCGGATCAAGCTGAAACCCGGCAAGACCGGCAAGTAGGCAGGGATGTGAGAAGGAGGTTTTTGCAGTGTCGCTCGTAAAGACGGAAGCAAAGGAAAGAAGACACAAGAGGATCAGGAAAAAAGTGCACGGCACGATGGAACGGCCGCGCCTTGCAGTATTCAAGAGCAACAATAATATCTACGCCCAGATCATCAACGATGATGCCGGTCATACCATCATCGCGGCATCGACCCTCGAAAAGGAGATAGCGGCTGTCTCCGGGCACAAGGGGAATGTGAAGGCCGCGCGGCGGGTCGGCGAGATTCTGGCGAAGAAAGCGCTCGATAAGGGGGTCAAGAAGGTTGTTTTCGACCGGGGCGGATACCCCTACCACGGAAGGATCAAGGCACTCGCCGATGGTGCCCGTGAGAGCGGGCTCGAATTTTAACCGGTTACCCAAGGAGGATGTGTGGCAAAGATTGACCCGGAAGGTCTGACACTCAAGGAAAAGGTGGTTTTCATCAATAGAGTCGCCAAGGTCGTGAAAGGCGGACGGAGGTTCTCCTTTACTGCCCTCGTTGTGGTCGGCGATGGGAACGGCATTGTGGGAGTCGGCAAAGGCAAGGCTACCGAAGTTCCCGAGGCGATCAGAAAGGCGATCGAGCAGGCGAAGAAATCCCTCTTTTCCTTCCCGGTAAAGGACGGGACGATTCCCCACCGGGTGATCGGAAAGTACGGCGCAGGCACGGTCGTTATCAATCCCGGTCCCAAGGGAACGGGCCTCATCGCGGGCGGCGCTGCCCGGGCTGTTTTCGAAGTGGCCGGCATTCAGGACATCGTTGCGAAGTCGATCAGGAGCCACAACCCTTTCAACACGGTCAAGGCGACGATCCAGGGACTGCTGTCATTGAAAGACCCCGAATCGGTCATGAAGGTTCGCGGACGGGCTGAAGAGGAATCTTCGGAGGTGAATGCGTAATATGCTCCGGATAACACTTGTCAAGAGCCCCATCGGCAGACCCGAGAAGGAGCGTCTCGTGCTCAAGTCCCTGGGGCTCAAGAAGATCAGAGAGAGCGTCTCCCACCCGGATACCCCGGTATTCAGGGGGATGATTCACAAGGTAACTCATCTCATCAGGGTTGCGGAAGAGTAGCAGGGAGGAGACCATGAGGCTGGAAGATTTAAAACCCGCGGAGGGGAGCA
>JBLNHB010000263.1:0-9461 GCA_050268805.1 bacterium
CGGGTCCATTGACAACACAACCCATCACAGCAACCGTAATATCAGTATCCATTCCCCTGAGGCGTTCGTCCACGCGTTGTGCGAGTTCCATGATATTCACCCTACACCTTCCACAGGTGGGACACGAGATTATATCGGGCCCCCTCTTTCTCACTCCTGTCGCTTTTAAAATCTCATATGCAACATCAACCTCTTCTTCGGGTTGTGCCGTGAGTGAAACCCGTATGGTATCCCCTATCCCTTCACAGAGGAGAATGCCGAGTCCGACAGCGCTCTTCACAATACCCCGTACGCCGGGGCCTGCCTCAGAAATACCGATATGGAGGGGATAGTCATGACGGCTGTGGAAGAGCCGATAAGCCTCGACCGTCAGGGGAACATTCGAGCCCTTCAAAGACACTTTGATATCAGAAAAATCAGCGTTATTGAGAATCTCAATATGCCTCTCTGCGCTCTCGACAATTGCCTCCGGCGTCGGATGCCCGTATTTAGCTAACAAATCTTTTTCGAGGGAACCGGCATTCACTCCGATTCGTATCGGAAGCCGATGGTCCTTACAGGCCTGTACCACTTCCCGGACCTTGCTTTCCGAACCGATATTGCCTGGATTGATTCTGAGCCCGCTGATCCCCTGCTTGATCGAAACAAGTGCCAGCCTCCAGTCAAAATGGATATCAGCAATGACCGGCAAGGGAGAGCCCTTTACAATCTCTCCGAGCACGTCGGCAGCTTCACGGTCAGGGACAGCGACCCGTACGATCTCGCACCCCCGCTCCTTGAGACCCTTGATCTGCCTGACAGTGGCAGCAACATCCCGGGTATCTGTTTTTGTCATAGACTGAACTGCAACCGGTGCTCCTCCGCCGATCGGGACACGACCGACCAGGATTTGCCTCGTTTTTCTACTGCTCTGCATTTTGTTCTGACTTCCCCTGTGTTGACCGGATGGATTTATAGTGCTTGACAGCGTTCGCATGCTCTTCCATGTTGCGGGAGAAGTAATGCTCCCTGTTGTCTTTCGAAACGAAATAGAGGAAAGGAACATTAGCTGGGTAGAGTGCTGCCATGATGGAACTGAAACCCGGCGCAGCGATCGGTCCCGGTGGGAGTCCTCTCTTGATGTAGGTATTATAGGGAGTTCTCCTCCTGAGGTCGCTCCTCGTAACACCGGTCTTATAGTCTTTGATCCCGTAAATCGATGTGGGGTCTGCCTGGAGACGCATCTTTTTCTTGAGTCTGTTGTGATAGACAGCGGAGATAACGGGCCTCTCAAAGTCCACAACCGCTTCTTTTTCAATAATCGATGCGAGCGTCAGGATTTCTTTCTCAGCGAAACGCAATTCGAACATCCTCTCGTACATCTCAGCGGTAAAATGTGCCCTCAGGGTATTCACCATGACCCGGAGTGCCTCTTCTGGAGGTACTCCCTTCGGTAATTTATAGGTATCCGGAAAAAGGTATCCCTCCAGCGAAGGGGCTTCAATATTGAGCGAATCGAGAAAATCGCGGTTTCTGTAAAGCCTGAAGAACTCGCCTTGATCCATGATATTCGCCTGCTCAAGCTTTTCGGCGACATCCCAGACCGTATCTCCTTCAATGATGGTGACGGTATACTCGATAATCTTCCCCTCCAGGAGTGTCTTCAAAACCGTAACAGGCATCTCCTTGTCCCAAAACGAGTAGTAGCCGGCCTTGATTTTTCTATCCAGTCCTGTCAACCGGCCCAGAAAAATCATAACGTAGCGGTCTCTGACCAGGCCGTACTCCTTGAGGATATCAAAGGCTTTCCGATAGCTGACGCCCTTCGGGATTTCTACCTCAACGAGCTTGTTCTTGACTGAAAGAGGGATAAACAGCTGCCCTAAGAAATACAGAAGGAATGAGGCTATCAGAGCAACGACCATGAAAGACCTTCTTTTCACCTGAGTTTCTTCTCCGGGTCAATCATCGATTAAGTTTATCACACCCGCTAATTTTAGAGCACCGCTGAAAACAAAGGGCTGTCCCGCAGCAGCGGGACAGCCCTCGATAAGCGAGCGGGCGACGCTCTTAATACATGTCGCCCATTCCCATTCCGCCATGAGCTCCGCCGGGCATCTTCGGTTCTTCCTTCTCCGGTATTTCAGTTATCATAACCGAAGTGGTAAGCATGAGAGATGCAACGGAAGATGCATTCTGAAGAGCCGACCTCGTAACCTTGGTAGGATCAATAATGCCCTCTTTCATCATATCGACAAACTTTTCATCCTGGGCATCGAACCCGTAGTTCTTGTCCTTTGATTCCTTGATTTTTTCGACAATAATGGAACTCTCGAGGCCAGCATTGTTGATAATCTGCCTGACCGGCTCTTCAAGTGCTTTCTTCACAATGTCAACCCCAATCTTTTGATCCGGATTTTCGCCCTTGACCTTGTCGAGTGCGGGTATACACCTGAGGAGTGCTACCCCTCCGCCGGGGACGATTCCTTCTTCAACGGCTGCCCTGGTTGCATGGAGCGCGTCTTCAACACGTGCCTTTTTCTCTTTCATTTCGGTCTCGGTTGCTGCACCGACATTGATAACGGCAACGCCGCCGACAATTTTTGCCAACCTTTCTTGGAGCTTCTCACGGTCATAGTCAGATGTTGTCTCATCAATCTGTGCTTTGATCTGCTTGACCCGGCCCTGGATCTTCTGAGTTTCGCCGGCCCCTTCGACGATGGTCGTATTGTCCTTGTCAATGGTTATCTTCTTCGCCCTTCCAAGGTCATTGACTTTCACATTCTCGAGCTTCAATCCCAAGTCTTCGGAAATGGCCGTGCCGCCCGTAAGAATAGCGATATCTTCAAGCATGGCCTTCCTCCGGTCGCCGAATCCCGGTGCTTTCACCGCTGCAACCTGGAGCGTTCCGCGGAGTTTATTCACCACGAGCGTTGCAAGTGCCTCACCCTCAACATCTTCTGCAAGGATGAGCAGGGGCTTGCCCATTTTGGCGATCTGCTCGAGGAGCGGGATCAGGTCTTTCATGCTCGATATCTTTTTGTCATGAATGAGGACATAGGCGTCTTCGAGATTGGCTTCCATTCTCTCAGGGTCTGTTACGAAATAGGGCGAAATGTATCCCCGGTCAAACTGCATCCCCTCGACAACGTCAAGAGTGGTTGCCATGCTCTTTGCCTCTTCAACAGTTATGACTCCATCTTTACCGACTTTGTCCATTGCCTCGGCAATGAGTTCTCCGATTGATTTGTCGTTGTTTGCTGAAATGGTGCCAACCTGAGCTATTTCCTTCTTATCCGCCACAGGCTTACTCATTTTCTTCAGCTCTTCTATTACAGCAACAACTGCTTTTTCAACACCCCTCTTGAGGTCCATGGGATTGGCACCGGCAGTAACATTCTTTATGCCTTCCCGATAGATTGCATGTGCCAGAACCGTTGCGGTGGTTGTCCCGTCTCCTGCCGTATCAGATGTCTTCGAAGCAACTTCCCGGACAAGCTGTGCACCCATATTTTCATAGGGCTCTTTCAGCTCAATCTCTTTCGCAACAGTCACTCCGTCCTTCGTGATGGTAGGAGATCCCCACTTCTTGTCAATGATTACATTTCTTCCTTTGGGTCCCAAGGTCGCCTTTACTGCCTCGGTTAACATCGTGACACCCTTCAATATCGCTGACCTTGCCTCTTCGTCAAATTTCAATTGCTTCGCTGCCATGAAATCCTCCTTTCTTAACCAATGATTCCCAGAATATCTTCCTCTTTGATGATGAGATATTCTTTGTTGTCAATATTTACTTTTGACCCCGAATACCGGTCAAAAAAGATCATATCTCCGACCTTAACATCCTTTACCTCAGAACCAATAGCCTCAACTTTTCCTTTTTGAGGCTTTTCCTTGGCTGAATCCGGCACATAGATACCACCTGCAGTCTTTTCGACTTCATCTGAATAACTGACGAAAACTCTGTCCTTAAGCGGTTTAAACTTCATGCTCCTCCTCTCCTTTCATTTTGTTTAGTGAAAAATTATTAGCACTCGCATCAAGTGAGTGCTAATATACCGCTTTGAGGGGATATTATGCAAGTACTAATTGGGGGGGATTGATTTCAATAAACGGAAATATCACTTATTTTCTCTCAAAATCTATTTTTTTTAACTTTTCTTCTACTCTAACTGATTTTTCTTCTCTTCGAGGAAAGCGTTGATCTCCTGATGAAAGTAATCCTTTTGGTCCCGAAAGTTCTTTGGAATCCTGCTCTCATATAGCTTCCTGCCTTCTTTTACTTCAGAGGCAAATACTGAAAGAAAGTTGCCGCTCTTCAGGGCGTCCTCAGCCTTCTGGGGATTGTAGAGAAATATATCCGCCATGACCGTTCTTGCAAGCCGCCTGGCTTTTTTTTCCCAGTCACCGGTATCGACAGCGCCTCCCGAACCGCTTCCAGGGGTCGTGACCGGAACTGGCTGGCTTTTTTTCTGCAACGAAGGCTCCGCTGCATCAATCAGGCCCCCGGTCGTAATCGCCTGGACCTTTTTCAGGAGACTGCTCTGAAGTTCAAAGCCCTCAATATAATCATCAGCCCCATAAAGTGAAGTGGGCTCCCGTTTATATTTGTTCCTATCATAAAAAGACGTATAAAGGATGACTTTTATCTCTTTTGTTTCCTCTCTCGATTTCAGCCTTTTACAGACCTCGAACCCATAAATTTTGGGAAGGGCCACGTCCAGTATGGCGGTATACGGCTGCTCCCGAACAGAGGTGACCATTGCATCGACCCCGTCTGAAGACGTTATGACAGAAAACCCGGCCCCTTCAAGGATTGATTTCATCTCATCTGTTACCTTGCTCTCCGCAATAGCAAGGAGAACTTTATTCTTATCCAGCCCCTGAATTTTTTTGACCGGTTTCTTGACCAGGAGAACCGCACCACATTTCGGACATTTGAACCGGCTCCCTTCCTGAGATACCTTCTCATCAGGAATTCTGAGCTTTACCCTGCATTTCGGACATGTTACTTCCAATATCTCCTCCTCTTAGGTAACCACAGTTTTATGGTAAGTATTCCGAAGAGAAATCCTCCAATATGAGCAAACCAGGCAATGCCACCCTGGCCGAGTAAGCCTTTGGTAAGAACGCCGTTCATGAATTGGATGACTGCCCACAGCCCTATGACTACAACTGCAGGGAGCATGATGACATCAACGAAAAAACCTAAGAATAAAATAGTATGTACCTTAGCATGGGGATAAAGCAATAGATACGCTCCGAGGATGCCAGATATTGCCCCGCTCGCACCAACCATGGGAACGACTGATGAGGGTTCTGTGATCGCATGACTGTATGCTGCAACGATTCCGCATACCAGGTAGAAGAGGAGAAATCTGAGATGGCCAAGCCTGTCTTCAATATTATTCCCGAATATCCACAGATAAAGCATGTTCCCCGCGATATGAAATAACCCGCCATGGAGAAACATTGATGAAATGATATTCTTAAAATGGCTGGCATTCAAAGGAAGCATTTCGGCAGGAATTGCACCGTACGCGAACACAACTTTTTCGATCCCCCCGGAAGAGAAAACTTCACCGAAGAAGATAACTGCATTCAGGAGAATGAGCGCAATCGTCACGGAGGGAATTGTTGAAGTTGGATTATCATCTTTGTAAGGAATCATGGTATTTCATTTTCATCCGCTCTCCATGCCGAGAAGCAGTCCGGGAGCGCATGAATACCGAAATCGGTTGGTTTTTTCCCCCGTTGCACGCATGTGCGGTATTCCATTCTTTTACGATAAATTATACGAAATCAATTCTGCGGTGTCAAAACCAAGATTTATGATCATGGATATCGGGAATCAGACAGCAGGATTCAAGAACAAAACCTTCATCCGATGGAATGTCTCGGCATGCGATCACCCGGAAGAGCGAGACCTGAAAAACATCGCACAGTATGCGGCCTCATTTCTGGTGCAATGGATCATCTTGCTAGTTTAACCTATGAACGGATATCTTTCCTTCAACAGTGGATTCTTGAGTAGGCACGCTCCTCCTATTGAGGAACTGATCATTCCCTCCATGCGTTTGTGGTATAGTATTCACTATGATCACTACGAGAGGAAACAATCTCCATGCATTGAAGAAAACGGTCTTTTATGAACTCTTAGGACTTGCAGGTCGGGTTTTTATTGTTACCCGGCATTCTAAGAACGTCTCGATCGGGAGCAGAGGGTTCCTGCCGGAGGAAAAGAAAAACGGTCTGGTACTTGTTTTTAACAGCCAAATGAAATTTGCATGGAATGATCAGGGAATTGAGGCAACCCTTGTTTTTGGAAGCACACCACACAGATGCTTCATCCCGCAAGAAGACATCATAGCCGTATACTCCCCTGAATTTGAAGCCCAGTTCATCACGACTCCTTCTGGGGCAGATAGAAAAATCCCCAGCGAAGAATCCTTCCCTGAGGATACCCGCCATAGGGAGGAAAACGGGGAAAAAGTCATTAAAATTGATTTTGGGAAAAAAAGAAAATAGATCAAAACATATACCGTGCTTTCACCGTTCTCAGCACACAATTCCAGAGGGAATATTCCTGGGATAGGTATCCACACACCGGAGCATGATATGAACTAACCAGCCGGTAAAAAATCCTTGCTGCTTTTGCATAGAATTTAACATTGACAAGCCTTTTCCGAAATGTCTCGGGAAAAAAGCTGTGATAGAACAATATCCTATCAGCGGTCTTTTGATAACTTCCCAGCGTATTATGGTTGCTCTCCACTTCTCGTTTCAGTACATCGATGAGCCTGACGAGATCGCCCGAATCTCCGAGAAATCTTTCCGTATCAACATATTCCGAGAGCATTTTTGAGAGATAATCGATCTGGAGGAATTTTTCCATGCTGTTGATATGCTCCTCCTGGCAGACGCGTATGATGGAATGCTTGAAAAAGGGGCGAGGAGCTATTTCCGTAATGAATCCAGCCATACAATCACTTCCTGAGAATGTATCGTCTCCATGAGCAAAACTCTTGAGCAGGGGAATATGCTCAGACAACGATGCACATCTACAGGACCGCGTCGTGAACTGGTTACTGAAGGGCTTTTTTCTTCGATCTCTTGTGGCAGAGGAAGCACTGGTCTTTCGGCGGGTGCTCCTTGCTTCGCGGATGGGACATCCCCTCTCCATGACAGCTGAGGCAATCCTGCTCAGCCAATGAAACCGTATGAACCTCGTTGAGAGGGATCTGCGGGGACCTCTTCCCAGACAAAACAACTAAGAAAAGGACAATAACACTGATAAAGAAAATAAAAAGGATATTATTCTTCACTCCTCATGCTCCCTATTATTGCCAGTGGTTGAAACATATCGTCGCTGAAGAATAGCCGCGCAGGGTCATTCACGTACTTCAATGACCCCTTCCATCCCCTTGTCCTTATGGCTCGGGAAGAATAGGAGTTTCTTGTCGCAAGAGAACGGGAACTTCCCCGGTTTAGCCGGGGTAAACTGAATGACCGTTCCTTCAGTGGAGATATCCTTTTTTATCCTGATATCCGTGCCTTCCACGGTCAGCACAATATTATGGGGTGTTATACCCGGCTCCTTCTTGAAAGTCAACTCAACCGGAATGCCCGCTTTTACAATAATGTAATTCGGTTTATAATAATAGCTGCCGGCCTGAATCTCAATCCTCTGGATTCCATCCGCCCCGATAACCGCTTCAGCAGTTTCATACTTCATCTCCTGCGCGGCGGCATAGCTGGCGGCGGCCAGAAAAACCCCGAGGACAATGAGAGCCCAGATGGTTTTTTTCATAATGTCCCCCTCTCCTTGCCTTTTGGATTAGTGTTATTATAGCAACCAAGGAACCGGAATGCAATGAGCAACACTGCTGCAACCGGACTTGTGGTTGGACATCCTCCTTGCAGCGGAGAACGCCCATGAAATATAAAGCCTCCTCTCTTGAGCTGCCCCGGAGAGGATTTCAGGAAGGAACATAATGCAATGTATTTTTTGCAAGGTCGCGAATGGAAAAATAGCATCTTCAATCATTTATCACGATGAGAACGCACTCGCTTTCGAGGATGTCAACCCTCAGGCACCTGTCCATGCTCTCGTAATCCCCCGAAAACATATCTCCACGCTCCTCCAGATTACGGAGGAGGACCATCGCCTCCTCGGCCATCTCTTCCACATTGCAAACATTGTAGCTCATCGGAAAGGAATCGCAGAGAGAGGGTTCCGCGTTGTCTTGAACTGCAATCGTGATGCAGGTCAAACAGTCTTCCATATTCACCTCCATGTCCTGGGCGGCAGGATCATGCACTGGCCCCCTGGTTAACACTGCGGGGCTCTCTTGGCCCTGTGAACCGTCATGACCCTTTCTCGCTGATGTGCAGCGATGAATCTTTCAAACTAATTTTTTGCTTGCTTTTTAAATTAAAAAAAGTTTTAATAATTGCAATTAATAGTTTCTCTATTGTGCCTTTCAGATTCTGAAGCCAGTTATATTGTTTAAAAGAAACTCGTGAAAAAAAACGCCCAGAAAGATTTCACAGATGAAGAGAAAAAAGGCTTGCCACTTTTCCCTATCGGCATTGTCGCTGAGTTGCTCGGCACTACTGATCAGACATTACGCCTTTATGAAAAGCACGGTCTCATTAAACCTGCTCGAAAAAATAAAAACAGGTATTACTCGGAAAATGACGTCAAATGGCTGAAATGTATCCGGGAACTGATTCATACCAAGAAAATCAGCATTGAGGGAATTAAGAAACTCCTTGAATACGCACCATGCTGGGAAATCACTCAATGCAGCGAAGAGCGCCGGTCTCATTGTTCAGCTTCCATTGAAAAGGCAAAACCCTGCTGGGAATTGAATAGAATGATTTGTCATAAAGAGAGCGGCAAAATTTGTGAGGATTGTGTCGTGTTTCTTTCAAAAAAGCTCATTTCAAAAAAAAGCGGTTAACCTCTCTTCAAGTTTTTGTCCAAAAGTTCCGAATATATCTTTGCATAAGATTTTGAAAAATTTGAACAATAAATAATGATTTTAGAGCTTATAATCCCTGTTGATTTTTTAATGAATTGTGTTGACAAAAGGTGCATATTAATATAGGTTATTAAATATGGCTGCAAAATTAGGACAATTGCTATTAGCTTCAAACATTATTACCCAGGCCCAATTGCAGGAAGCCCTCCAGCTGCAGAAAACCCAGGGAGGCAGACTGGGAACTAATCTTGTAAAACTGAATTATATTACTGAAGAAAAACTGGTATCATTTTTGAGCAAGCAATACGGGGTTCCTTCTATTAACCTTTCAGATTATCAGATTGAGCCATCGGTCATAAAGCTCATCCCTCCGGATATGGCGAAAAAACATTTGATTATTCCTGTAGCCCGCGTTGGTGCAACTTTAACGGTGGCGATGGCTGACCCATCCAACATTTTTGCCGTCGACGATGTAAAATTCATGACAGGATACAA
>JBLNHB010000264.1:0-11321 GCA_050268805.1 bacterium
CCTTTTTTGTATAGATATCGCCGAGAACAAAAAGGGTCGTCAGATTATCAGGGTCCTTCCGGTAACTCTCTTCTGCAAAGAGGAGGGCTTCATCAATCTTACCGAGTTTCACAAGCACATCGGCCATTTCGGTTTTCAGGACCGGAGATTCAGGATCCGCCTCTACTGCCTTCTGATAGTACGAGAGCGCCTCATCGAGGTTCCACTTGATCTTGGCATTGATGCCGAGCATGTAATAATAGTAAGCCCGGCCTGAGCTGGGGACCGGTGGTGTTTCAATGGTTGTTTCGGATTCGTCGGTCCTATCGAGGGGTGCATGGGCACAGCCAATAAGGAGGAGAAGCAAGAACAATACTATTTTTTTCATTTTTCATTATGACATAGCGGCAAAATGAGGGTCAATTTATTGACCTGCTTGGGCAGGAATGACGGAATTACGGATCATCGCGCTCGGCCTCATATGCATGTAGGCCAGCGCACCGGTAAGGGTCTCTGGCGGCTGCATGAGCAATGACTGTTGCCCTGAACCTGCAGCCGCCGCGGCAGACCTCCATAAACCGACAATCGCACTCCAACTCATCGAGTTTCAGATGTCTGATTCTCTTCCAGCAGGCATCGAGTCCTTCTTTGCAGTCGCCGACCGTATCGTGAGCATAGAACCCGCATTTCGCTGCACGACCGTCCGGGAAAAGACACATAAGGTGCGATCCACAGGCATAGCCCTCCCCTCCGCCGTGGGGTCCCTTTCCAAACCCGAAATTCAGGTATCTTCCCGCTGTTTCTGGAGGGGGAACAAGCCCCGGGTTCTCCCCAAGGGTCCCTGTCTCGCAGGGGACATCCACTGTCCAGTCCTTTATGCCGAGTTTCTTAAAGAGTTTTTCCATCTCCGGGAAATCATTCAGGTTTCTAGCGTGGACCATGGTTGAAATTGACACTCCGAAGCCGGCATCGAGGGCCGCTTCTACACCGCGAATCGCTTTCGCGAATGTTCCCTTGCCCCGTATCCAGTCATGCCCTTCCTCCAGACCGTCTATGCTTACCTGGATCTCATGCACCATGAGATCCTTGATCCTTCCCTCATCGAGCAGCAGACCGTTCGTGAAGAGGACTTTTCTCACGGCAAAATCCGGCAACAGGCTGTTCAACTCATCAAATCGGGGATGCAGGAGTGGTTCCCCGCCTGTTATCAGCACGCGCAATCCCTGCATATCCTCAAACTCCCCGAGAATGCGCCTGATTGTTTCGATATCGAGGTCCTTCGGATTTTTTTCCCCGATATAGCAGTGCCTGCACCTCAGATTGCACCGGTGGGTTATCTGGAGTTCCAGATAGCGGAGGGAAGGAACCGGCGACTGCCGCAGCGGTATCACCGAACCTTCCCGCTCCTCATTCACGAGTAGCCCCTCCCCGAGACAGAAATCGAGGAATTCAGTCTCTCTCACGATGCACCCCTCCCTTCCGGCGCACCGCTTCAACAGCTCAAAAGCCTGGTCATCGAGCTCGTACAGCTCATCAGTCGCGATATTGTAAACCGACGGAAGTTCGAGCCACTTCAATGCCGCGTCCTTTGAGAGGTAGTACTTCTTTTCCAATGAATCTCCTTCAGCGGGAACCGCTGAGATTACCGCACCACTGCAGAGCATCGTTTCCGGTTGAGCAACCTCTTGCCTTTCCCGGGAGTATTTTCTTTATGGTACGATACCTCACGGACCAGAAATCAACAGAGCGGCCAGGAGAATGGATACCAATACCAAGAAATTCGCAGACATCCTTTTCCCCCGGAACATAAACAGGCTCACCTATATCATTCCTGACCAGATGAGTGACCGCTGTTTGCCCGGCATGGTCGCCGAAGCCCCACTACGGGGAAAACCGGTAAAAGGAATCGTCATGACGGTCCATGATAAGCCTCCCTCCCTGCCGCAGGGAAAGAGACTCAACCCGCTCATCGATATCTCTGGAACATTCCGTTTCCCTCTCTCGCTGCTTTCCCTCGTTGACTGGGTGTCGGGGTACTACATGAGCACTGAAGGTCTCGCCCTCAAGGGACTCCTGTTTTCGGATGTTCTTGAGCCTATGAAGAAGCCGAGGACCCGGGTACGGCCCGAATACGGTGTGGTCAATTTCTCACCGATTCCGGAATGCAGCCAGTCAACCATCCTTCGTGAGGGAATCAAGCGTCGGGAGTTCAGGTCATTTCTCTTCCACGCGAAGAGTCTCATGAATGAATTGTCCATGATTGCGGAACTGATCAGGCAGACGAGAAACATCATCATACTCGTGCCTGAAAAATACGATATCTCCCTCCTTCTCCCCATCCTCGATAGGGAGGCCCGAGACCGCTTCTGCCTGCTCCACAGTGATATGGGCAAGCAGGCGAAAATCGATGCGTACCGGGGACTCATGGAAGGAAGGTACGACATCGTCGCCGGCACTATGCAGACGGTGTTCGTGCCCCTCTTTCACCCTTCGCTCATCGTCGTGTTCAAGGAACACAGCGAGTTCTACAAGCATGAAGAAACACCCATGTACAATGTGAGGGATGCCGCCGTCAAACGGGGGAGCATCGAGAATATCCCGGTACTGCTGACATCATGCTCCCCGAGTTTTGAATCCTACAGCAACGCTCTCAAAGGGAAATATACGCTCGTTGAGGACAGCTCATCCCCGCCGAAGCCCGACATCAGGATCATCAACGCCGCAGGATCGGAGGGGCTCATTACATTCCCGCTGAAGAAAGCAATCGAGCAGACCATTGCCGATAAGAAAGACGTGCTCATCATTCTTAACAGGAAGGGGCACTCCATCCTGAAATGCAGGGACTGCGGACATGGGGAATGCTGCCCGCGCTGCGATGTGCCCTACGTCTTCCATATGGCGAAGATCCTCAAATGCCACTATTGCGGAAAAACAGAAAAGGTCCCTGACCAATGCCCGGTCTGTCATGGCATTCACTTCACATTTACAACCACAGGGACCGAGAAGGCCTTCGATGTCCTGAAACGGGAGTTTGATGCCGATATAACGCTCATCGACAGCGAGCACGGGAGCCCTGCGCTGAAGAAACACCGGAGCGGGAGTGTCATTATCGGGACTGAACTGGCGCTGAGAATAGTACAGCCCTTCACCACCTTCGGCCTCACCGCGCTCCTCAATGCCGATATCCAGCTCCAGAGGCCCGACTTCAGGTCATTCGAGCGTTTCTTACAGCAGGTGATCTATTTGACCTCCTTCAATGAAGAAGGGAGCGCTCTCTACCTCCAGACCTATGACTGGAAGAATCCTCTCTTCACATTCGTAAAACAATTCGACTATGCGGGTTTTTACGCATCGGAAATACGGAAGCGGAAAGATTTTCACTATCCCCCCTTTTACCGGATGGCTCTTCTGACGCTCAAGAAAGCCTCATTAAAAGAATCCTTTGTTGTCCCCGGAAGAACTGAATGCGAGGTTCTTGGGCCGGTCCTGCTGCGGGGCGCGGCCCACGTGGAATTTCTCCTGAAGTGCGGGTCCGGGATACCGATCCAGAAACACATCCGGGAAATTGCCGGAAAGATTACCGAGGAAGAAAAAGCGCTAAAGATCGATGTCGACCCTCTTCTGTTTTTCTAAGATGAACTTTGCGGTCTCTATATCCTTGGCAATCTGCACCTTCAACTGTTCGGCGTTCTCATAGGTCCTCTCATCCCTGAGCCGGTCGATAAAATAAACCTTGAGATGTCTGCCGAGCAGATTACCGGAATACCCGAAAAGATGCACTTCGTAGCTCATTTCGTGCATGCCGAAGGTCGGATTTGTCCCGATATTGGCAACACCGTCAAAGATGCTCCCATCAAGCCCCACCTTTACGGCATACACTCCCTCCCGGGGGACCAGTTCACTGGGAGTGGTGAGATTTGCCGTCGGGGTCTCGAGCACCTCGGCACCCCTGCCTGCTCCTGAGACAACGTTCCCCTCGATGAAATATGCCCTTCCCAGGAGGGATGCCGCCTCGCAGACACGGCCGCGGAGCAGGAGGCTCCGTATCCTGCTGCTGCTCACAACGCTCCCGAACTTTCGAACATGCCTGACGACATTCACGGCGAATCCGTATTTCTTTCCTCTCCTCCTGAGGAAATCCGGGGTGCCCTTCTTGCCTCTTCCGAAACGGTAGTTGTGGCCGACGACGACACGGACGGGGTGGAGTTTCTCCACCAGGACATCATGGATGAACTCATCAGGGGTGAGATGGGAAAATGCGTGATTGAAATCGATGCAGAGGAGCACCTGGATCCCCATTCTGGCGATGACCCGGGCCTTCTCTTCAAAGGAGGTCATCATCTTGACGCCCCGGTCCGGAGCGAGCACCCTCATCGGGTGGGGATCAAAGGTGATGGCGACGGATGTGCCGTTCACTCTCCGGGCGCTTTCAACAGCAGTCCTCAATATTTTCTGGTGGCCGATATGGACGCCGTCGAAATTGCCGATGGTTACAACCGGTTTCTGGTAATTCTCTGTCAGGTTTTCAATTCCTCTGATGATTTTCATACGCCAATATCCACTGTCCTCATCTGTGTTTGGAAATAACCCAAATGCTATAATAAACTATGTCGATTTTGAAAATACATACGTACCCCGATGAAGTGTTGAAGAAACCGGCAGAATCGATCAAGGACGTTGACGGAGACTTGCAGGTGCTGATCGACAGCATGGCGCAAACGATGTATGCTGCGCCCGGCGTCGGCCTTGCAGCGCCCCAGGTCGGCGTTTCACAGAGACTCATCGTGATCGATGCGAGCAGGATGGAGGAAGAATCCCCTCTCATCGTCATAGTAAACCCCGAGATCGTATCGGTCTGCGGAACAACCGATTCCGAGGAGGGATGTCTGAGCGTACCGGGATATCAGAATACGATCCGGCGCGACGAGACAGTGCTCGTCCGGGGGTTCGATCGCCACGGCAAGCCGATTGAGATGGAAGCGACGGGACTCCTGTCGAGGGTCCTGCAGCATGAAATCGACCACCTGAATGGTGTCCTCTTCATCGACCGGCTGAGTCCTTTCAAGAAAAAGCTCTTCACCAAACGATATGCCCGCGCGCTGGACACAGAATAGCGAATGCCCATTCTATTTTTCGGAACCCCCCGCTTCGCTGTGCCGGCACTCGATGCTCTCGTAGAATCAGGAGAAACCCTATCCCTTGTGGTCACGCAACCCGACAGACGAAAGGGACGGGACCATTATCCCTCCCCCCCTCCGGTAAAGATCGCTGCAGCGCATCATAAAATCCCTGTTGAACAGCCCCTGAAGTTGAACGACCATTATTTCCTCGACAAGCTGAAAGCCCTGTCCCCGGAGTTCATCGTTGTCATTGCCTATGGCAAGATCCTTCCCCGGGAAATACTCGATATCCCCACGGGGGGGTGCCTCAATGTCCACGCATCCCTGCTTCCTGCATATCGCGGCGCTGCACCGGTGCAGTGGTCCCTCATTAAAGGAGAGAAGGTAACCGGGGTAACGACGATGCTTATGGATGAAGGCATGGACACAGGTAGTATACTCATCCGGCGTGAAGTCGCAATCGCAAGGAAGGACGATGGCCAGACCCTTTCAGACAGGCTGTCCAGGGTCAGCGCGGCGCTCCTGATCGAGACACTCAGAAGCCTCAGGTCCAATACGGTCCAGCCGAAGCCACAGGAAGGAGTTCCTTCATATGCGCCTTCCCTGACAAAAGAAGAGGGAAGAATCAACTGGCAGAGGGATGCAGAAGACCTCTTTAACTTTGTGAGAGGGATGTATCCGTGGCCCTGCGCCTTTTCTTTTTTCCGCGACAAATATATTAAAATCCTTGAAACAGAACCGATTGCAGGAACCGGAAGACCCGGAACAATTGCAGCCATTACCCCGACGGACATTCAGGTGGGGACCAAAAATGGGTTGCTCTCCATTAAAAAGGTCCAGATGGAAGGGAAAAAACCGGTTGATGCCCTTTCTTTCATAAACGGGTACAGGGTCAAAGTGGGAGAGAGTTTTGATTGAGAAATTCTTGCGCGGACTGAATCTCAAGGTCCTCTATCCCCTGATGATGTTCGCAGGCGCATTCATGAAGGGCAGGAAAGAGCCATTCCAGAGATTTGTCATCAGTCTCAATAACCGGCTGGTTAGGAGGGAAAGCCCAAAGACCGACAGAATCCTTCTTCTCCTCCCGCACTGTCTGCAGGTCAACGAGTGTAAGATACGGCTCACCCATGACATCTACAATTGCGCCCGCTGCGGCAAGTGCGAGATAAAGGACCTCATATCCATAGCAGATGAATACAACCTCAAACTCTTTGTGGCAACGGGTGGAACGCTCGCCAGGAGGATCGTCGGTGATATCAAACCAAAGGCGATTGTGGCTGTTGCCTGCGAGCGTGACCTGAGCAGCGGCATCGCAGATTCATACCCTATCCCGATCCTCGGGATACCCAACGAGCGGCCCTTCGGCCCCTGTCTGAATACCCAGGTCAACCTCGATTTGGTCAAGGAAGCGATCCGGTTCCTGAGCCGGGGCTGACCGCGTAAAAAATTTTTCCCACCTTATTAGTAATATATGTTAGGATATGCGCAACTTTATTGAAAGGGGGGTCTCACTATGAAAAGATTTCTGATCCTGCTTCTTGCCGTATTCCTCGTCTGTTTCTCCGCATCCTTCGCTCTCGCAACGAACGGTGACAATCTCATCGGCGTGGGCGCGATATCACGGTCCATGGGCGGTGTCGGAATCGCCGCGCCTCAGGATGCCATCAGCGCGGTGTTTGCCAACCCTGCTGCCATGTGCTTCGGTCCATACTGCCCCGGCTCGGAAGTCGACTTTGCCGGTACATTGTTCATGCCTAAGGTCGAGGCCAAAGTTGAAGCCTTCGGCATGACGAGCAGCAAGAAGAGCGATGATAAGGTCTATGCTATTCCCGCGATCGGCCTTTCTGTTCCGATTGAAAAAGATCTCAGATTTGGTCTCTCAGCCTACGGCGTCTCGGGGCTGGGAGTCGATTACCGTGACACAGGGTTGAGCATAGGACCGATGGAAGCAGAAGTATATACTCAACTGCAAATCATGAAATTCTCCCCCGCTATCGCGTATCAACCCAGCAAGAACCTTTCTCTCGGCCTTGGGCTCCATATTGACTATTCAAGCCTCGACCTCGGAGAAGGGGCATCATTTAATTACGGCTACGGGGTACAGCTCGGTGCTATCTTTATGGTGACAGAAGGTCTGTATCTTGGAGCGACCTATGTGTCTCCCCAGAACGTGGATCACCAGAATGTCGCTGATTTTGACGACGATGGTAAGATGGATGATCTTGAACTCGAATCTCCCCAGCAGGCCGGCATAGGCATCGCCATTGAACCTGTCATAGGAACACTTCTCATTGAGGCTGACGGAAAATGGATCAACTGGGCTAATGCAAAGGGATATGAGGATTTCGATTGGGAAGACCAGTGGGCATTTGCTGTCGGCGTTCAGGTGAAACCGACCAAGGACCTTGCGCTCAGGGTTGGATATAATTATGGGAACAACCCTGTAAAGGAACATAACGATTTTAACGGAGCATCATCCGTCAATATTCAGGGCGTACCGGTGAGCACTTTTAACTATGAATATCTCAGAATCATCGGTTTCCCGGCAATCGTGCAACATCATATCACTGCGGGCATCGGCTACAAATTTTCAAAAGCCTTTCGTATTGATCTTGGTTACAAACATGCTTTTGAGGAAACAATCAAAGAAACAGGTACAGATCCTTTCTTTGGAACTCCTGTCACGCTTGAATCAAAATTGAGCGAGGACGCTATGGATCTTCAGTTAGTCTGGAATTTCCCCGGCATGTAGGTTTCAGAGTAAGAAGAGATTTAAAAGGAAGGCGGTCGATTCGACCGCCTTCCTTTCTTGCTAGATATTGCCGTGCGTGAGGACAGACCTGGTCAGGGTGGGGATAATTTCCCTCTTGTCGATGCCTTTATAATCTTTCAGAGTGGCGTGAATCAGGTCCATGAATCCGACAATCACCTTCTTTCCATCCATCTGATACGAGAAGAGATACTTTTTCTTGAGATCAGCCGGCGAATAAAAACTTCTCGCCTTTTTTTGGAATAACTGCCGCGCCTCTTTCAGGACGGCCTCCATGTGTTCAGCCCTTGATATGATCACAAACTCATGGGTCCCAAGCACTCCCACAAACGATCCCCTGTATTTTTCCGAAGTTGTCTTGAGTATTGCCGATGCCCACTGTATGATCTCCGAGTGACGCGAATACCCGTATTTGATAATATAGGACTGGATATTGGAAATCTTTACGAGAGCGACGGTATATTTCCCCCGTTTTTCAAATACGTCGGAGATTTTTCGGAGAACGGCAGCCCGGTCGGGCAGGCCGGTCAGAAAGTCAGGCCATTGAAAGGGATTGTCCTGGAGCTCATGCAGCTCTCGGATATATTCTCCCGCCTTTTTTAATCCCATGGTACCTGCTTGTTGAAATGGATAGTACCTTTATATACCCAAATGGACGATCTGTCAACTAAATTTTCTTGGGGAGAGGGCAAAAGAGGACAACGTATCCAACAGAACCTTTTCGGACAACTATCGCGGCTTATTCAAACTCCTGTCGTAGAGTTCTTTTTTGCTGACGCCATAATCGGACGACACGATTTTCACCGCTTCTTTCCTTCCGATTCCCCCTCTCATGAGCGTCTCGACTTCCCTGAGCGCCTCTTCAAGGGACCCCCCTTCTCTTCTCGCCCCTCCCAGAACAATGACGTATTCGCCCGCGATGACGGCATGCCCGATCATCGAAAGAACCTCGTCGACAGTCCCCCGGTAGATCGATTCATGCATCTTCGTGAGTTCATGGCAGACCGCGATGTCCCTCTCCGGCATGATGTCCCGGATATCGGAGATCGTCTCAAGGAGACGGTGGGGCGCTTCGTAGAAGACAAGCGTCCTCTTTTCAATCGATATGTCACGGAGGAACTTCTTTCGCTCGTTTTTCTTGATTGGGATGAATCCGAGAAAGAGGAACTCCCTGGTAGATAATCCCGAAACACTGAGGCTGGCGATAACCGCCGAAGGCCCGGGAACAGGGACAACGGGTATGGATGCCTCAATCGCCTTTTTAATCAGGACCTCGCCCGGATCGGAAAGCCCCGGAGTTCCTGCATCCGATATCAGCGCGATGGTTTTCCCTTGTCTGAGAAGTTCGATCACCTGCTCGGACCGGGACTTTTCCCGCTCTCCCCAATAACTGAAGAGCTGCTTCGTGATCCCGAAATGATTCAGGAGCTTGGCAGAATGCCGGGTATCCTCTGCGGCGATGACATCGACCTCCCTGAGGATCCTCAAAGCCCTGAGGGTTATATCCTCCAGGTTCCCGAGGGGAGTCGCCACAACATAGAGTACCCCGGCCATGCGGACACCACGCTATCTGTTTCTGTATTTGGCAAGCCACAGGATGTGAGATCGCTCTTCTCTGATGATCTCATCCATAATCTCTTTCTCTTTCACAAAATCCCTGATGCCGTGGTAGTACAGGAGGGTCTCCTTTTCAAAGGCGATCGCATAGCTGACGGCTGCTCTCAAGTCGTTGATGTTCTGCATATGGACGGTAGCTTTGTCCTTCCCGAGAAAAAATGCGGACTCAACATACGCCCTCATGTATTCGGCGACCTGAGCCCACTCATCAGGCTCGCGTTCACCGACCATGTCCTTGAGCTCCGTGAACTTTTGTTCGTGGACGTGTTCCTTCCTCGCCATGAGGGAAAAGAACTCCCTGAGCTCAAAATCCTGCTTGAACTTCTCCGCCATATCCTCGTAGAACCGTGAACCGATCTTTTCCGTCTGGACAGCCATCTCGATTGCTTCCCTGATCGAATACTGTGTCATCGCCGTTCCTCCTTGGTTCCGTTAGTCTGAAGTGATTTCCGCAGTTTCCTGTCAGCTTCGACGATCTTCTCCACATCATCTCCGGATATCTCCCACGTGTATGCTCCGTTTTCTTTGCGTTTGAGATCGATTTTTACCGGCTTCTTCGGTTTCATCTCCGCGAGCTCTCTGTCCTGCTTTACCTGAATCTCAGGGGTTTCTGAAACATCCTTCGCACAGGAGCACAAAGCGAACATGAGGGAAAGAAGAACAATGATCGTCTTCATTTCAAAAACTCCTATAGCGGTTGGTTATGGGGAATCTCCTGTCCCTGCCGAAGGCGCGCTCGGTGATCTTGATTCCCGGAGGGGCCTGCCTCCGTTTGTACTCGCTTGCATCGACCATGTTCAGAACTTTTTCAACTGTCGCGCGCTCGCTGCCGAGCATCAGGATTTCCTCAAAGCTCATGTCC
The DNA here is from genome assembly GCA_050268805.1 of bacterium. GTDB lineage: Bacteria > Nitrospirota > Thermodesulfovibrionia > Thermodesulfovibrionales > BMS3Bbin05 > JBLNHB01. The sequence continues at coordinate 10,349 of JBLNHB010000264.1, forward strand.
TGCTCGACATACGCCTTGAGAATGGGATCGAGCACGGGGTAGGGAGGCAGGGTATCCGTGTCTTTCTGCCCCTCCTTTAACTCGGCGGTCGGCTCCCGGGAGAGAACCCGTTCAGGAATGAGAGGATTCCGCGCCTCCTGGTTCCGCCACCGAGCCAACTCATAGACGAGTGTCTTGGGAGCATCCTTGATGACCGCGAACCCGCCGGCCATATCGCCGTACAGGGTAGCATATCCGACGGACATCTCTGATTTGTTTCCGGTGGTAAGGACAAGCCAGCCGAACTTGTTCGAGAGCGCCATGAGGATATTCCCCCTGATCCGCGCCTGGATATTCTCCTCAGTCACGTCCTGGTGTCTGCCCCGGAAAACATCCTTCACCGTGGCAAGGTACTGATCGTAGACTTCGGTAATCGGCACCGTGATCAGATGAATCCCAAGATTCAGGGCCAACTGTTCCGCATCCTCGTGCGATTCCCGTGAGGTGAATGGCGAAGGCATGAAGACGAGATTCACATTTTCTTTCTGAAGCGCATCGACGGCGATAGCGGCAACGAGAGAAGAGTCAATCCCGCCGCTCAGTCCGATAACTGCGGACTTGAAGCCGTTCTTCTTCAGGTAGTCCCGCGTCCCCAGGACGAGTGCAGAATAGATCTCGTCATGGAGTCCCTTGGGAGTGTATGGCACCGGCGTGAGCCTGGCATGAGATTTGAGGGTCTTATCGATCGTGATATGCTCGACAGCATCCTTCTTAAGACCGAGTTCTTCCTGTCTCATCTTCGCATCACGGAGCCTGCCGAGAAAGACCGCTTCGATGTCAATATCCGCGATGAGCATTTCCTCTTCGAATTGCCTCCCCCGGCGAAGAAGGTTCCCGTCCTGGTCGAAAATGAGGCTGTGACCGTCGAAAACGAGCTCGTCCTGACCCCCCACCGCGTTCAGATAGGCAATGACGACTCTGTTGTCGGAAGCCC
>JBLNHB010000265.1:0-6802 GCA_050268805.1 bacterium
GGCAGCGTCCTGGCCTGGGCGAGCGCAGGAGGATTGGGATTCAAGGGGTCCCGGAAGGGTACTCCCTATGTAGCCCAGCTCGCCGCCGACACCGCCGCGAAAAAAGCGATCGACATGGGAATGAAACAGATCGATGTCTATGTCAAGGGACCTGGCGCCGGCAGGGAATCCGCGATCCGGGCGATCCAGGCGGCGGGACTCGAAATCAACATTATCCGGGATGTGACCCCTGTTCCCCACAACGGGTGCCGGCCTCCGAAGAGAAGGAGGGTATAACATGGCACGATATACCGACGCGCAGTGCAAGCTCTGCAGAAGGGAGGGAGAGAAGCTCTTCCTCAAGGGAGACCGGTGCTACACCGACAAATGCGGAGTCGAGCGGAGGAAATATCCGCCCGGCCAGCACGGGCAGGGCAGGGGGAAGATCTCCGATTACGGTATTCAGCTCAGGACCAAACAGTACGTGAAGAGGACATACTACGTTCTCGAGCGGCAGTTCCGGAAATATTTTTACGAGGCCCAGACGAAGAAGGGAGTCACCGGCGAGATACTCCTTCAGTTTCTCGAACTGCGCCTCGACAACGTCGTCTACCGGATGGGGCTTGCCTCGAACAGGAACCAGGCCCGGCAGCTTGTCACGCATAAGCACTATACCGTCAATGGGAGGGTGGTCAACATCCCGTCATTCCGGGTGAAGCCCGGAGATGTCGTCGCCGTACGCGAGAAGAGCAGGACCGTTCCGGTCATTACCGAGGCGATGGCGTCCGTGGAGCGCCGGGGTATTCCCGCCTGGGTTGAGATGGATCCGGCATCCTTTGCGGGGAAGGTCATCAGCGTGCCGAGCCGTGAAGAGATTGCGATCCCTGTCCAGGAACAGCTGATCGTCGAATTGTACTCGAAATAAATACATTGAAAGGGCAAGGGGGCATTTATGACTTCAACGAATAACAAATTTCATCTGCCCGACAAGATACGCTTCGATGAGGAGACGCTCACCGATTCGTACGGGAAGCTCACGGTCGAGCCGCTCGAACGAGGGTTCGGAACGACCGTCGGCAGCGCCCTCCGGCGGATACTCTACTCCTCCATCGAGGGTGCGGCGGTCCATGCCGTGAAGATCGAGGGCGTGCTCCACGAATTCATGACCATCAAGGGCGTCAAGGAGGACGTTGTCGACATCATCCTCAACATCAAGCAGCTCCGGTTCAAGATGCACGATAACGAGCCGAAGGTCGTCACCATAGATGTGAAGGGCCCGAAGACCGTGACGAGCGATGATATTGTCGGCGGTGCCGGCATCGAGGTCCTGAGCGCAGGCCTCCCCATCGCGACCCTCGACAGGAGCGGCCACTTCAAAGCCGAGCTCTCTGTGAAGAAGGGCAGGGGATACGTGCCTGCAGAGCTCAACAAAGGAGAGCACCTCTCGGTCGATATGATCGCGATAGATTCCTCCTTTAGCCCGATCCAGAAAGTGAATTTCAGGGTAGAGAACGCACGGGTGGGACGGTCCACGGATTTTGACCGGCTGGTTCTGGAGCTCTGGACCGACGGGAGCCTCACCCCCGAGGAAGCGATCTCATCCGCTGCCGGGCTCATGATCAAGCACATGGAGTTCATGGTCTTCACCCCGGACGAAGAGGAGAGAGAAAAGATTCATGCAGGGGACGGCAGTACCCAGGTCGTCCAGAAGAAAAAAGTTGCGGCCCTCGCCGGCTCTTTTAACCAGAACCTCCTGAAGAGCGTCGACGAGCTCGAGCTTTCGGTCCGCTCCTATAACTGTCTCAAGAACGCCGGGATCAAGACGATCGCCGACCTTGTTCAGATGACCGAGCAGCAAATCCTCAAGACGAAGAACTTCGGCAGGAAATCGCTGAACGAGATCAGAGAACTCCTCGAAACCATGGGATTGACCCTCGGCATGAAGCTGCCCCAGGAAGTCATCGATCTCGTCCAGCCCGGAGGCAGAGATGCGTCATAGACGTGCCACAAAACTCTTCGACAGGACCGCAAACCAGCGGAAAGCGCTCTTCCGCAGCCTGATCGTCTCGCTCATTGAGCACGAGCGCATCGAGACCACCGTGGCCAAGGCAAAGGAGATCAGGAAGATGGCGGAGCGGATGGTGACCCTCGGCAAGCGGGGTGATCTCCATGCACGGAGGATCGCTTTCTCCACGGTGCCGAACAAACACGTCGTCACCAAGCTTTTTGATGAGGTCGCACCGCGCTTTTCCGACCGCAACGGCGGTTACCTGAGAATCATCAAGACCCGCTCCCGGATCAAGGACAATGCGCCCCTCGCGGTGCTCGAGTTCGTCGACTATGAAGAAAAGAAAATGATTCCGGCAAAGCCGGCAGAGAAGAAAGAGGAAGCTGCGGAAGCAAAGGCGGAAGCTCCCCGGAAGAAGGCCGCGCCGAAGAAGGCCGAGAAGAAGCCGAAGGCGGAGAAGAAGGCCGCCCCGGCGAAACACAAAGAAGAGAAGCCGGCCAAGAAGAAGGCTGCTGCGAAAAAGAAATCCACGAAGAAGTCAGAAAAATAAATGTCTGATCTGTTCCTCATCGCTGGTGCCGTTATTGCCTGGGTCCTGCTTCAGGTTGTCATCCTCCCCCGCATGGGAGTGTCGACCTGAGCAGCAGACGCCCGGAGCTCGTGCAAGCCGAAAAAGAAATAGTCCCTCCGAAGGAGTTCCTTTCCCGGATTTCTGTCCCTGCCCTTTCGAACATTCATTGCTGCGGTAGCTTTTCAAAAAGACGAGCAGGTATCCCCTGTATGGGAAACAATCCCGGAGCGTAAACGGGCAGTGGATCTCAATTCTCTTCCCGGGAGTACCCCTTATTTCTCGCCTGGCTCTTTCCTCAGTCTCATCTGCTTTACTGCCATCATCATCGTTCTGCTCGGTGTCGCTCCCTGTGATGCTCTGGGCTTTCTGAGAGCAAGCGGTGAGAAAGTAATCGATGCCCAGGGGAATCCTATTCTCTTCACCGGGCTGAACCTTGAATTCAAGGATTTCAAAACAGCGCTCGGGGAGGAGGATATTCAGAGAATTGCAGACATGGGGGCAAACAGCATCCGCCTCATCCTCGACTACCGTGATCTTGAGACATCGCCCTATCACTATAGCCGGGAGGGCTTTGCTCTCCTTGATTCGGTCCTGAGGTGGTGCGAAACATATCGGATATTCGTGATCCTCGACCTCCATCTTGCACCCGGCAGACAGAATCCCCATGATTTCGTTGTGCACCGGGAAAAAACATACGATTTCTGGGAGAAGCGGGATTTTCAGGACCGGTTCTACGCCCTCTGGGCAGAGATCGCCGGCCGATACGCCGATAGAAAGATTGTCGTAGGGTACGACCTCCTCAATGAGGGAACACCGCCTTCGATCAGCGAATATCGGCGGGTCATGAATACCGCGGCAGGCAGGATCCGCAACCGCGACAAGAACCATATCCTCATCGTAGAGGAAGCCATCCTGCCTGAATGGACCAAGGAACTTGTTCTGATCGATGATCACAATACCATCTACAGCGTACATTTTTTTTATCCCTCGGAGTTCAGTTTCTATGCAACAACAACGAGAAGACCCCTAACAACGTATCCGGGAGAGATGGTCGATGCCGGCGACGCTGTTGCTGAGACGAGATCAGAGACCATTATAGGGAAGAACGGCTGGAGTGAGCTGCGGATAACGGCAACGCCTCCTGATGGCGCCGAAATTCTCGTGGTAAAGATCGCCTCCGGGGGGAACAAGGGCAGTGTATGGTTCGATGATATTCACCTCGAGATCAACGGCAGACCGGTTGATCTGCCGGCTCCCCTCATTGCCAACAACTCATTCGAGATAGACTATCCGGGATTCGTCTGGGATACGGAGGGATCCTGCGTGAACATATCGGCACAGCATGCACGGACAGGGAAATACGCTCTTGCCTTCTCCGAATGCATGTCACCTGCTTCAGCAAAGAGCAGTTCCCTTCAGGTTGAAAAGGGCACCTATGTGCTCACCGCATGGTACCGGTCAGAGCATGCGACCGGAGATACCCGTCTCTCCTTGTCATGGCATACCAGGAAGGTTCTCTCTCCCGTCGACAGAATGTCGTTACTCAAACACCTCGCGTATGCCCTGGAGTTCAAGAAACAGAACAAGGTCCCGCTCTTTATCGGAGAATTCACTGCCCATGCGAACCCTTCTCCCACGAGTATTGCGCAGTACCTGCAGGATCTTTTGGATATCATGAAAGAGAACGAACTCCACTGGAGTTTTTGGGAGTATTATTCCGTATATCCCGGGGTCGGGATATACACCGGCGATACGCCGCAGATCATAAACAGGACGGCATTCGACGTTCTGTCAAAGAACCTGAGGAAACGATGAACCGGGCAGAACCAGGATGATTGCGCACGTCGACCCGATAAAAAGACGGCGGAACAATAGTTCCGCCGTTCTTAGTCATCTGAGTGGACCAAAACCGATCAAGCCGGCATCATCCGCCCATGTACCCTCCGGAGATCGGCTCCTTCTCAAACTTTGTCTCCGGAACGGACACGGTGCCCTCTACACCTCCGGCGAATGCACCCGGGCTCGTGGGGCACACCTTCGCAAAGATGTCGAGTTTCCAGTCGATGGTCCGTACAATGTCATTGAGATGTGAGACATGGGATCTCAGGTGTTCAGCCTCAGGTCCTGCCACCCCCTCCATCCGGGCCGCAAGATCGAGGAGTCGTGCTTTTATGTCCATGAGATCATTATACAGGGTACCGCAGAGTTCCCTCTCTGATATGGTTTTTGTAGCTGTCATCGTATTCTCCTTTCAAAAGAGATTCATATAACCGAGCCAGCCGGTGCAACGCTTTTCAATTTGGCTGACCGCCGCTTGTTTATAATTCAGGATATATTTAGTCCTGTTTAAATGTCAAGAAAATAATCACAAGCGTCCAAGCATATTACTTGCCAAATCTCCTGCCTGTATTAATCGACGGTGGCTGTTGCATGGGTCTGGAAGCGCTCGAGCGCGGAAAAGGTCAGGGGGTCTCCTGATTGAGGGCATAGGTACTGTGACGGGTATCGCGATAGGATTTGAGCCAGGACTTTCTCTCGCGGTAGTACCGGTGCACACCTTCTGCGTACTGTTTTGCGTACTTCCTGGAACCGTTGTACTTGTATGCTGTTGCCCAGGTTGCGGGCAGGAGTTTGCCGGCAAAGCGCACGGTCTTCGCAGGACTGATTTCATCTGTTTTGATGTTCAGCTCCGCTGCTTTGACTGCAATGGTCTTTGCCGCCTCGGTGATGCAGAGAAAGACATTGTCCAGGGCGCTCATCGGAACCATCTGAAGCCGTATCTCCATTCCGGATGATGCCTGGACTTTGTCTATCCAGTAATCAGAATGGAGAACGGTGTTGGCGGCGCGGGTTGTCTGCTGGGTCGTCCCGCTCCCTCCTTCCCAGAACTCCATGGAGAAATTTGTCTCGTAGGCGTTGATGAGGAGCATAAAATCAGCCGGAATGCCGTAGAACAGTTCCATGAAATAGGAGGCGGCAACGATTTCCCGTATCTGCTCATCACTCACCCCTCCTTTCGGAGAAATTCTCGTGTTGTTCTCCCTGCTCCCGATGACTGCATCGGAAACAATCGCCAGAGCGTGCATCAGCGCGGAGAAGCGATCAGCTTTCTCCAGCACTGCGTCATCGCTGCAGGCGTGTTCGGAGAAGAAATAGAAGAGACCTTTCTCAAAGTCCGTATAGTTCTCACCCAGATAGGACCTGAGCCACGGGTTTCTCTTCAGGAACAGCGCCCGTTGATGTTCAGCTTCGGTATAAAGGTCGGTATATTGTCGTATTATGTTCACCGTGTCCGTTTCCTTGAGGAAATCGTCGGTCAACGCTGCAATCTTCTCTGCGCTTGCCGAGAGCCACTCTTCGTCAGTGAAGCTGATTTTGTCTCCAAGGAGTGACGACAGCGCGGCTGAGCGGATGAAGAGGATGAATCCCCGTTTTTGCTCTTCGGTCAGGGCATTGAACCACAGGGGAAATTCTATGTTTTTCGTTCTCGTGGCATCGAAGACCTGGAAAACAGAGGCTTCCGAGCTCATGTATCTCACCGGATAGGCTTGCGCCGCTGTCAAGTACACGGGTGCGGCGAGCATTCTTTTCGATTGCATGTAGACAAAGAGACCGGCGACGATGACTGTCCAGATCGCAAACGAAGCACAGCACTTTGAGAGATTTTGGTTCATGGTATTTCCCTTTTATTCAGGGTATGGATCAGAGCACGGGATCTACAAAAATCTTACACAAGAAAGCACATTCCATACCAGTTCTTAATGCATTGAAATGTAACGATATCGTTCGGAGAAGATGAGTCTCAGGGTGACAGAATGTGAGGCAATTGACACAGTTCGGCGCCCCCTCAGCCTCACCCCCTAATCACTGACTCTGAATGGTTCTTTCCTCAGATCCCCGGTATCGTGTCAGCCATTTTGATCTTGCCGTGCTCGATCCTCGGATGGCACCAGAGGCACTGGACCTGCTTTTCATTGACATGCTTTTCGTGGATGAACGGTACTTCGGAATATTCTTCGGCCCGTTCGACATGGCAGAAATAGCAGCGGTCACGGGGCGTGACGCCGTCGCCTTTCGTGATCTCAACATGGCATCGGCTGCACTGTAATCCTGCCTTGGCTGCGCTCTCATGAGAGAAGCTTTTCCCTCTGACCATGATAGGGCTTTGGGGAGCAGCATGGCACGAGGGGCAGCCGGTGACTGCCTGGTCATGGGAAACTCCCTTGAAGTGGCAGAGGTAACAG
>JBLNHB010000266.1:0-6337 GCA_050268805.1 bacterium
GCCTGCGCGTTCCGGCCCGTATTCAGGGAATGCCTGAACATTTTTTCCTGTGCTCAGGCAGGCATCAGCAAGAACCTTGGCAGCGGTGACCGTTCCTTGTCCCCCTCTTCCATGCCAGCGAATTTCAACGGTTTCAGACATTGTATCCTCCGTACGGTTACATTTCGGGTAAACAGAAAAGAAAAGAGATTTATTTTAGTAAATGGAGAATCTTTTTTCAATCAAAAAAGATTATAAATCCATAATGGGTGTTAATGCTTCCGCGAGCCGAACTGCAAATTGTAGAGTTCCTTGTAGATGCCCTGCCGTGAGGCAAGCTCGACATGGGTGCCCTGCTGGACAATTCTTCCTTTGTCGAGCACGATGATGCGGTCGGCTTTCTGGACCGTCGAAAGCCGGTGGGCTATGACGAGGGTGGTTCTGCCGGGCATGATATTTTCAAGGGCTTTCTGGATCTTGGTCTCGGAATCGGTATCAAGGGATGAGGTGGCCTCATCGAGGACGAGGATCGAGGGGTTCTTGATGATTGCCCGTGCCAGGGATATCCGCTGCTTTTGGCCGCCCGAAAGCTTCACCCCCCTCTCCGCGATAGGGGTATCATAGCCCTGGGGCATCCTTTCGATGAACTCATGGGCGTAGGCCGCTTTAGCCGCTTCGATGATTTCATCGTCCGTGGCTCCCGGTTTGCCGTAAAGGATGTTGTTCTTCACCGTATCGTCAAAGAGAACGATGTCCTGCGACACCACACCGATATGGGACCGGAGGCTCCGGAGGGCAAGGTCTTTCAGGTCAATACTGTCAATCGTGATACTCCCTGTGTAGTTATCCCAGAAACCGAGAATGAGGTCAGCAAGCGTGCTCTTTCCGGCGCCGCTGTGGCCGACGAGGGCGACGGTCTCACCTGGATTGATTTCAAGGGCGATATGATGGAGCACCGGTTCAGGGAGTTCCGGATAGGTGAAGGACACGTCCTTGAACACGATACGACCTGAAATCCCGGCTTGTTCAACCCTGCCCGGCCGCTCCTCCTCAAGGGAAAAAATTTCCCTGACGCGACCGAGGGATGCGCGGATGACCTGGAAATCGTTGTTTGACCTCGTCAGCCGCTTCAGGGGATCGTACATCATCATTACCGCAATGACGAACGAGAGGAACTCGCCAAGGGTGAGCTTGTTGTTGACGATAAGGGAAAAGCCGTACCACGAGAGAACGGCTATCCCGATTCCGGCGATAATCTCGACGATCGTGCCGGTGAATTCATTGATTCTCACCTCCCGCATGAAGTTCCGGTAGTGCTCAGAGACAGCGTGCTCGTTCCGTCGGAGCATATCAGGCTCCATGGTAAAGGATTTAATGACCTTGATACCCTGGAGTGATTCGTGGAGTATATGGGTAACATTGGAGATGAGCTGTCTCGTCCGGGTGCTTGTCCGCTTCATCCGCCTCCCAAACCGGTCCGCGGCGAGTGCAATGAGGGGGATAATCGTGAAGGAGAGAAGGGCGAGCTGCCAGTTGCGGTAAAGGGCAACGGCAGCGAGAACGGCGATTGTAATCGGCTGGATGAAAAAATTTCTCGCCGTATTAGGTGCCAAACTTTCAAGGGCACCGACATCGTTGATGAGTCGTGAGATGATCGATCCGGTTGATTTCTGGGTGTAGAAGGAGAGGGGGAGGGCCAGGAGCTTCTCATAGAGTGTCATCCTGAGGGTTTTGACGATCTTGGAACCGATGGAAATGATGAGGAAATTGTTGGCAAAGGCAGAAAAGCCCCTCAGCGTGAAAAGCACGAGAATTCCAACCGGAACGAAAACGAGGTAGTTCTTATTTTTTATAACGACAAGATTGTCAACTGATGGCTTGATAAGCCATGCAATGGCGCCATTGATGGATGAAAGAAGGAGGCTGCAGACAATCGCTAGGAAAAGACGCGGAATATATTTCCTAGTGAGGCCCCAAAAAAAATGAACGTCAGCCTTCCAGTCGTAGGGCGAGACTTCTTTGAACAGAGAATGCATTTTTGTAGTATACTACAAAAATTTTGAATATTTTGATATTCCCGAAGGCACAAAGTTTATGCGCAGAGAAAGAGACGGTTTTAAGCTTTCCCGTTTCCTGTTTGTCGTCTCAAGGATATCGACGTATATTTTTATCGCCTATGTTTTGACCGATCTGCGGCAAGGGGGTGATTTGAAATATGTAATCCCCTACCTCAGTGGTGTATTCTCTATAGCTTACCTCGTCTCATCCCGCGATTATGCCTTGTTTCGATCGCCCGTGTTTCTTGCGTTGCTCGGATATGTATGCGTGAGTTACCTTCTTGTTCCCTTGTCATTCAATCCTCACATATCGTTTATCGCAACGAACAGGGAAATCCTTTCGGGCATGCTCCTCTTCATATCCCTGTATGTTCATACGAGTTCTCAACGGGAAGCCGACTCGATGGCGCGGTTTCTTATAGGGATGCTTGTCGTTATTCTCCTAGGAGGGTTTCTGACGTATCTCCAGACATCGGAAGCGGGAGGAATAGGCAGACATCTTCGGCCGGATGTCCATATGGGGTTTGTGAAATTCAAAATGCACCATAATGGTTTTGCAATGATAATCAATATACTGCTTCCCGTCGCTGTCGCATATTGTATGCGGCTGGATGATGAACAGAGAGTACAGCGGTACTCTGTCCTCATGGTGATTCTGCTGTCGGGTCTTGCGGTATTTCTGAGCCTTTCCCGGGGCGGCTGGGCTAGTCTTTTTGCGACATCGTTCCTGTGGCTCTTGATGATGAGAAGGAGAATGAAGCTTCAACGGGGATTGCTCCTCCGTTTCGGACTCGTTGCTTTCGTTTTTATCGTTCTCCTCTGGATTGGGGTGCCAGATATCAGAGAGAGAGTTTTTGTTACGGCGGACCATGCCAAGACGCTCAACAGCAGGACGCAAATCTGGGAACGGCACGTGAGTGCTATTGAGCAGTCTCCCCTGTTCGGATGGGGATATGGGGACAACATCCTCTGGGATGGGAAACCATTCACCGTCAATAGAGAGAATAAAACATATTTTTTTGATAGCCTCGGATACCATGCCCATAATATGATCCTGCAGGTTCTATATCACCAGGGAATAATAGGGTTGGTCTTCTTCGGATCTTTTCTCGGTGCAGGTTTTTGGTCGCTCCTGAAGGCACTGAGAGCTGTTCGCGACGACTTGAGGAACCGGGTATTCCTTTATGCTTTTTTCTGTATGTTCATCAGTGTCTTTGTCATTCATGGGCTTATTGAGATCGTTTATTTTACATGGATTTGTCTCTGCATAGGATTTCTGATGGGATTGCAGAAGGCCTGCGGGCTTCTCTTGCCCCGGGCAAAATGATAAGATACATATTATTAAAATCTTCCCGCTTAAAGAGTATCAGGGCATGCAATGAAAATCGTCACCGTAAGTATCATCCGGAATGAAGCCGACATTATAGAAACCTTTGTCCGCCATCATCTCCAGATCGCCGATCATATGATCATCGTGAATCACCGCAGCGTCGATTCTTCAAAGACGATATTGGAACGATTACGGGACGAAGGCCTGCATATTGAGCTCTTTGAGGAAACGTCGTTGGAACATGTCCAGGGACAGGTGTTGACGAGGATGATGCGCAGGGCAGCGTGTGAGCTTGATGCAGACTGGGTTATGCCACTCGATGCCGACGAGTTCGTGACCGCTTCGGGGTCCGGACGCGTGCGGGATACTCTCGCGCGGCAGCCGCAGGATCAGGTGATTAAAGTCCCCTGGCGGACATACGTCCCCCTGTCGACTGACAGCGAATCGGAGACGAATGTCCTCAAGAGAATCAAGAACTGCAGGGTCCGGGAGATGCCGCAATACTACAAGGTGTGTGTGCCTGCCCCGTTCGCGAGGGAAAAGCACGCCACCCTGGTCTACGGGAGCCATCTTCTCCTCAGAAAAACCTTTTCCAGGCAGAATGAGTTTCCTTCTGTAAATACTGATGGACTCGCATTGGCACATTTTCCTGTGCGGGCCCGGAATCAGCTTCTTTCCAAGGCCATCTCGGTGTGGCTATCCAGTTTGGCGAAGCGAGACAAAAGACCGAATGAAAATACACACGTCAAGCAGCTCTTTGATCGATTCAAGCAGGGGGACAAATTCAGTCCCGAGGAACTGACGATGGCTGCCGTCGGATACGCATCGGACATGAGCGGCGTTGATATGAAGGATGCATTGACCTACAGACCGGTGGTCCCGGAAGGCGGCGATTTTGCTCTCCAGTATACAAAGGAGTATGAATGCAATCCCCTTGCCGTGCTTGCGACCCTCGGAGAGGAGTTTGCACAAGCCTATGGCATCTTCCGGCGCAATCATATTTGTATCCATAAGCCCATGAGAAAGAAGCGTGTTCCTGATGGTTGACGGCATGACGTGTTATCTCTGCGGAAACCAAGGAACGTATATCTACCGGAATAGGCGTGACTTGCTCTTTGGCGTACCCGGAAAATGGGATTTGAGAAAATGCGCGAATATACAGTGCGGCCTTGTCTGGTTGGACCCCATGCCGCCGGAACAGGACCGTGAAAAGCTTTATCGGGTGTATTACACCCATGGCGATGAGGGTGTTGACCGGATGAAGGAAACACTTCCCACCCGCTTCGTGCAGAGGGTTCTTCGTTTGCCGTACAGTGTCCTGAAGCGGATAATGCTGATCCGTCATGAGAGGAAGCGTCTTAATCTCATGTATCTTGACGCGCTGAAACCAGGAAGACTGCTGGAAGTGGGGTGTGGCAACGGGGACAGGCTGGTGAAGTTGAAAAAGCTCGGCTGGGATGTTGAAGGGCAGGAGGTTGACCTCAGAGCTGCTTCCCATGCTCGCGAAAAGCACGGCCTAAGAATCTTCTATGGCGATTTAGACGCTCTTTCATTGCCGGAGAATGTCTATGATGCGGTAGTCCTGAATCATGTCATTGAGCATGTTCATGACCCTGCTGGACTCCTATCTGAGTGCCGCAGGGTCCTCAAGCCCGGAGGGATGCTGGTCGCGGTGACTCCGAATAGTGAAAGTTACGGCCATCGAACCTTTCAATCGCACTGGTTCGGGCTAGACCCTCCCCGGCACCTCTATCTTTTCTCAGAACGAACGCTTGAGCGCGTGGCCGCGAGAGCGGGATTTCGGTCGCATCGGGTATGGACAACGGCCTCAAAGGCAGAGACCTTCGCCAAGGGGAGCATGGATCTGACGTGGAAAGGTCGGGAGGACGGGAAAAAAATCTCAAGCTTGTCTCTGTCGACCAGAGCGATGCTTTTCCAGCTGAAGGCAACAGCCCATCACAGGGTTCAGCCCTTTTCAGGTGAAGAATGTGTCTTGCGGGCACTAAAATGAATCAACTGCATCTCCTGCGATCATTATCAGCATGAGAGTACTGTTTCTCATTCAGGATGAGAATATGCCCAGCAGCCGGGTGAGGGTCCTCAACCTCTTTCCTGAATTGAAGAAGGAAGGGATTGAATGTGACGTCGTTCGATACCCCAAGAAAGTAGCGGATAAAATATCCGTCATCAAGAAGTCCAGGAATTATGATGTCACGTTCCTCCAGAAAAAGCTTCTTTCGATGATCGATGTAATCCTCTTGAGGCGGTTTGCCAGGAAGTTGGTTTTCGATTTCGATGATGCAATCTATTTCCGCCATGACGCAGAGGCTGTCCTCGAAAGCAGGACGAGAGCCTCCAGGTTCAAATCTATCGTCAGCCGTGCTGACCTCGTCATTGCCGGGAACAGAATTCTTGCCGATCACGCGGGGCGGTTCAGCAAGAGCATTGTGATTATCCCTTCGGCTGTCGAGACCCGCAATGTTCCGGTCCATGATTCCAGACCTGGTGACAAGGTGATGATCGGCTGGGTGGGGGGAGGGGTTAATCTCCACCACCTGCAGGAACTGTCCTCTGTCTTTCAGAAGCTCGGGGCTCAGTATGATATTCAGGTACGGGTATTGAGCAATAAGACCATCGAGATTCCCTCTGTCGATGTTCTCCTTATTCCTTGGGCACTCGATATCCAGGAGCGGGAGATCGCCCGGTTCGATATCGGCGTCATGCCCCTTCCGAGCAATAAGCACTCGGAGGGAAAATGCGGATACAAGGCGCTCCAGTACATGGCGGCGGCGGTGCCCCCCGTGGTTTCAGATGTGGGCGTCAACCGCGACATTGTCGAGCATGGTAAATCGGGGCTTGTCGTCTCGTCACCCGATGGATTCTATGATGCTATGAAGATGCTCATCGAAAACGCCGGGATGAGAAAAGAATTGGGGCTGAATGCGCGGCAACGGGTTGAGCAGCACTTTTC
>JBLNHB010000267.1:0-3278 GCA_050268805.1 bacterium
ATGGGCGGGAAGACGGCTTCCCACAGAAGCGGAGTGGGAGAAAGCGGCGCGCGGAGGTCTTGAGGACATGAATTTTCCCTGGGGGAATGAAATACCCGTCTATAACTCGGGTGTTATATTCGGAAGGATGTGGGACGACAAGGCAACCCCCCCTCCCCTTGAAAAGACGGGAAATTATCCTCCCAATGGCTTTGGAATATTCGACATGGCAGGGAATGTGGCTGAATGGTGTTCGGATTGGTACAGCGATGTCTATTACAAAGGATCTCCAGAGAGAAACCCCCAGGGACCTGAGAAATCATCTCACAAGGTGGTCAGAGGCGGGTCCTGGTCGTCTGCTGCCATGCAAATTCGTGTGGCATACCGGGATTTCGTAAAACCCAGGTCGCGAGCAGAGACGATCGGATTCCGGTGCGTCCAGAGCGCACCGTCAGAACAATGATGATAGAGGAGTGTGTGATTCACTGGTCAGAGAAATGGTCAGGAAGGCTGAGAAAGGGATTGGGTGTTTTGGTTCTCTTCTTCCTGAGCTGCGCCGGCGCTGCGATCGGTACCGACGTGGAGCCCCCCCGGCAATTTACCGATAATGATCAGGAGCATCCAGAAGGTGTTCTCGAGACCTTATTCCTTATCCGGCAGAGAAACAGAGTCGTGGAAGACGACGATCACTGGATAACGGAATCGTATAAGAAGCTTATGATCCGGAATCTCTCCGATATTCCTGCATCTGATTATCAGAACTATTCCTCTTATCTTGATAACGGATCCGCCTATATCGTCGTCCATCCCGGTTTCTATATTTTCTTCCATAGCGACCGCATTGAGGGGCGGAGCGACCGTGACAATGTTGTAGAGAAATTCCTCATGCAGCCGAGCTCTTCCCCCAAGGTAAGGGTGCTGAAACTCCAGGAAAAGACCATGAGGGATTTTTTAGAGTACATGTCGAGCAGAAATAGACTGGTCATCCTCCTCCTGCCGGGGAAGTACAAGAAAGACAAGAGGTATCAGTACCGTGACGGTGCGAACGAGTATGTCCGTTACCTGAATGAAGTAACGAACGGCTCGCCGTCGGTCCTCTATCTTTATACCAGAAGGCTGGACGACGGAAGGCTGTCGGCAAAAAAAATGAAAATGCTCTTGGATTTCCTCTCGACCGCCGGCGCGCGTGATGTGCTCCTCGGCGGAGGGTATTTTGGACGCTGCCTCTCCGGGTTTCAGATGAAGATGGAGAAGCACACGAAGAGAGACATATACCTGGTGCCTGAACTGATCCAGGTATCGCCGGAGGACCTGAGTCTTACGCTCTCGCTGAGGCTCATCAACAGTGATGGAATGTTGGATGCGGGAATATTCTCTGAATATCTGACGGAGAAAATAGCCCGGGAAGAGTATAAGGATTTCTCAGGCTTCAAGAATCTGAACGTCGTGAGCCTGAACTGAATGTCTCGACAGAGGCTGCCGGAGAGCTCATTTGAGATAAAACGAACGTATATATCATATATATCAAGGAGGAACCATGAAAAAGAAAATGAGCTATCTTTTTTTGGCTCTCGTTGCCGCGCTGATTTCATTTGTTGACGCCTCCGCGGAAGACATCGACTGTGCCCTCTGCCACGGAGATCTGGTAAAGCACAAGGTGGTACACCAAGCGGTAAGCATGGGTTGTTCCTCATGTCACACCGGCATAGATGCCGGGGACGTTCCGCACAAGAAGACGAACAAGGTGAGCAAAGGGCTCTCCTCTGAACAGCCCGACCTGTGTTACGGATGCCATGACCAGACCATGTTCAAGAAAAAGAACGTTCACGCCGCGCTCCAGATGGGGTGCACGACGTGCCACAATCCTCATGCCTCCGAATCGGAAAAGCTTCTGGTGTCCTCCGTGCCTGAAGTATGTTTTTCCTGCCATGACAAGGCCCTCTTTGCCGGGAAAAAGGCGGTGCACGCGCCGGTAGCCGGCGGGATGTGTACGAGTTGCCATAATCCCCATAGCTCGGCAGCGGAGAAACTTTTTGTTGCCGAAATGCCGAGTCTCTGCTTTTCCTGTCATGACCATGAGAAATACTCAGGAGAGGGGAGCCATTCGCCGGTGGGTATCGGTCTCTGCAGCTCCTGTCATCTTCCGCACCAGTCCGAACGGGAAAGACTGCTCACCGCCGATGTCCCGTCTCTTTGCTTTCAGTGTCACGCAAAGGACTCCTTTGAGAAAAAGAACGTACACGCGCCGGTCGCCGGCGGGCTGTGTCTCAGCTGTCATGCTCCTCACAAATCCAAAGAGACGAATCTTCTCGTCAAGAGGCCGATATCGGTCTGCCTGGAATGCCACAATGATGTGATGAAGAAGCCCCATGTCGTTGCAGGTTTTACCAGGAAGACCGTGGGACATCCTCTCGGTTCGGTCAAAAAGAAAAAGAATCCGACGAAAGACCCTTTGCGGGCAGGCAAGGAATTTTATTGCGGGAGCTGTCATCTCCCCCACAGCTCAGATTGGCCGGCATTGTTCCGGTATGAAGCGAAATCCCCGATGCAGCTCTGCTCACACTGTCACCAGTATTGAGAAGAAACGTCTCGGGAAAGAAAGGCAGCGAGCGTATGAAGAAGAGAAGTCCCTCCGGATCAAAGGTGCTCATCGGGCTTTATGTGATTGTCCCATTCTTTTTGATCATGAGCTGTGCTTCCAAGCCCCAGATCGTAGACCTGGACAGGGGTTATGTATGGCCGCTTCCTCCCGAGAAACCGAGGATCCGGTATGTCAAGAGCCTGTGGGGGGAGGAGGACGTCTACAAACCTTCGGCAACGGACATTATTCTCGGCATCGAAAAAGGAACCGCTGACCTTGTCAAGCCATACGGAGTGGCAACGGACAGCAAGGGACGGGTGTATGTGACGGATACCGTTCAACAGACCGTGTTCATTTTCGATGAAGCGGGCAATAAGCTCTCCTTTCTCGGCATCAAGGAGACCAGGCTGAGAGTGCCGGCGGGTGTGGCTGTTGACGATCAGGAGCGGATCTATGTTACGGATACGGGGCACGACGCTGTCTTGGTTTTCGACAGGTCCGACAAACTGATCACCAGGTTCGGCCAGGATCTGCTCGATAACCCCTCGGGTGTCGCGGTTGACAGAAAAGAAGGGAGAATCTACGTGGTCTCGACCAAGGCCCACAAGATTGAGGTATTTTCCCTCGCGGGAGAACATCTCTTCGGATTCGGCGGCAGGGGAAGCGCGCCGGGAACATTCAATTATCCGACCGACATTGCCATCGACAGTCAGGGGGA
>JBLNHB010000268.1:0-5299 GCA_050268805.1 bacterium
AAGCAGCTCCTTGAGGTCATCAACCGGCTGAACCATCTGAATTTCGCGTACATCAGGCAGGGCAGGGCGCTCGGTCTCGCCCACGCGATCATGTGCGCGAGGCCCTTTGTGAAGCAGGAGCCCTTTGCGGTCCTTCTGAGCGACGATATCATCGACCCCGAGGAAACTCTGCTGCAGGATATGATAAACTTATATTACGAATCCGGAGCGACCGTCATAGCGCTCGAGCGGGTCCCGAGGACGGAGGTCAATAAGTACGGGATCATCGGGGGAGTTGAGGAATCCAAAGGGGTGTTCCGGATCGATCGGCTCGTTGAGAAACCCGAAGCTTCCGAGGCGCCGAGCGATATCGCTATCATCGGAAGATACATTTTGACCCCGGGGATCTTCGATATTTTCGAAAAAATGTCCCCCGGCAAGGGCGGCGAGTACCAGCTCACTGACGCATTGAGCACCATACTCCAGAAAGAGCCGATTTACGGCTATCTCTTCGAAGGGAAACGGTACGACGCCGGGGATAAAACCGGGTTCCTGAAGGCGACGATTGAGCTTGCGCTGAAATCGGATACCATATCGCCCGAGTTTCGTGAGTTCATTGTGCAGACTGCCGAGCACCTGAAGAGGAAATAGAATGCAGCCATCGTTGAAAGAGATGAAGTTCCTCTTTGCGAGCCATACAACCGGGGAGCCTCCGGTCGATCTCTATGAGACCGACGATGCGCTTGTCTGTGAGATCGACCTTCCGGGGATCAATCCCGAAGATGTGGAGATACAGGTGTTTGACGACCTTCTGATCATCGAGGGAATCAGGAGCGACCATGAGAAGACACGACAATACCGGTATGTCTGCATGGAGCGGAGCATGGACAGCTTCCGGAGGATTGTGAGAATTCCGACCGCCGTGAACCCACTCGAAGGAACAGCATCCTACCGTCTCGGCGTTGTCAAGGTGGTGCTGCCCAAGGTAAAGGAGAGGACCGTGAGAATCAAGATAGAAAAGCAGGAAGGTGCGTAATGGTGGAATTTGAACAGAAAGAAGACGAGAAAGAGGTAGAAATACCGAAATCACTTCCGGTGCTGCCGGTCCGCGATATCGTTGTGTTTCCATACATGATCCTCCCGCTTTTCGTGGGGAGGGAGATGTCGATCAAGGCGATTGACAGCGCCCTGAGTTCCAACAGGATGGTCCTCCTCGTTACCCAGAAGGACCTGAGCATCGAAAATCCCGGTATCGATGATCTCTACCGGATCGGGACGGTCGGCCTCATTATGCGGATGCTGAAGCTCCCTGACGGAAGGGTGAAGATCCTTGTTCAGGGCCTCAGTAAGGCACGGATGCTCGAAATCCGCGAGACCCCGACCCACTTTGTCGCTGATATCGAGAAGATCGTTGATCGAAAGCCCGAGGAGATGACCATCGAGATCGAGGCGCTCATCCGGAACGTGAAGGAACAGCTCGACAAGGCGGTGTCCCTCGGCAAGACGATCCTCCCCGACATTATGGTGGTCATCGAGAATCTCGATGAGCCGGGGAGGCTTGCCGATCTCGTCGCCTCGAACCTCGGATTGAAGACGGAGCAGGCTCAGGAAATCCTCGAGATCATCGACCCCCTCGAGCGCCTGAAGAAAGTCGGCGAGATTCTTAATCATGAGGTTGAGCTCCTCATCGTCCAGCAGAAGATCCAGTCGGAGGCGCGGGGCGAGATCGATAAGACCCAGAGGGAGTATTTCCTGAGAGAGCAGCTGAAGGCGATCCAGAAGGAACTCGGCGACATCGACGAGCGGGCAGAGGAGATCAACGAGTTCAGGAAGAAAATAAAAGAAGCCAAGATGCCCGAGAAGGTATTGAAGGAGGCGGAAAAGCAGCTCAGCAGGCTCCAGAAAATGCATCCGGACAGCGCCGAGGCAGCGACCGTACGGACTTACCTTGACTGGCTCGTTGAGGTGCCCTGGTCCAAGAGCACGAAGGACAATCTGAACATCAAGGCCGCGAAGAAAGTTCTGAATGATGACCACTTCGATCTCGAAAAGGTCAAGGAGAGGATTCTCGAGTACCTCAGCGTACGGAAGATGAAGGCGAAACCCAAGGGGCCGATTCTCTGCTTCATCGGGCCTCCCGGCGTAGGCAAGACGTCCCTGGGCCGTTCGATCGCACGAAGCCTGGGAAGGGA
The DNA here is from genome assembly GCA_050268805.1 of bacterium. Taxonomy (GTDB): domain Bacteria; phylum Nitrospirota; class Thermodesulfovibrionia; order Thermodesulfovibrionales; family BMS3Bbin05; genus JBLNHB01. The sequence continues at coordinate 2,172 of JBLNHB010000268.1, forward strand.
GTTCATGCGGATGTCCCTCGGCGGGATGCGGGACGAAGCGGAGATACGGGGACACCGGAGGACCTATGTCGGCGCGCTGCCGGGAAGGATTATTCAGGGGATCAAACAGGCCGGAACGAACAATCCCGTATTCATGCTCGATGAGATCGACAAGATCGGCATGGACTTCAGGGGAGACCCCTCGTCGGCGCTCCTCGAGGTGCTCGACCCGGAGCAGAATTTCGCTTTCGTCGACCATTACCTCACCGTTCCCTTTGACCTGACTAATGTCATGTTCATCACGACAGGCAATATGGTTGACACGATCCCGAGTCCCCTGCGGGACCGGATGGAGATAATCTATCTCTCCGGGTATACCACGGAAGAAAAGATGGGGATCGCGAAAAACTATCTCATTCCGAAGCAGCTCGATGAACACGGGCTCACCAAGGGCATTCTGAAGATACGGGATGCCGCCCTGCAGCAGCTCATCGCTCAGTACACAAGGGAGGCCGGGGTCCGGAATCTGGAGCGTGAGATAGCAAACCTCTGCAGGAAGGTCACACGACAGATCGCGGAAGGGAAGAAGAAGAAATTTATCATTACCCCCAAGAGCCTGACGAAGTATCTCGGTGCGCCAAAATATCTGCCTGAGGAAGAGATCGAAAAGGATGAGATCGGTGTTTCGACCGGCTTGGCTTGGACCGAGACCGGCGGCGATATCATCTATGTTGAAGCTTCCACCATGAAGGGAAAGGGCAGCCTTACCCTGACGGGACAGCTCGGAGACGTGATGAAAGAGTCAGCCCAGGCCGCCCTGAGCTATGTGCGGTCCAGGGCAAAGGCGCTCGGGATCGATGAGGATACCTTCTCCAAACATGATATCCATATCCATGTGCCTGCAGGGGCGATTCCCAAGGACGGGCCTTCTGCGGGGATCACGATGGCAACCGCTATAGCATCGGTCCTGACCGGCAAGCCGGTGAACAAGAACGTGGCGATGACCGGAGAGGTAACTCTCCGGGGGCGTGTATTGCCCATCGGCGGGCTCAAGGAGAAGGCGCTTGCCGCGAAGCGGCTCGGCATTAAGAAGATCATTATCCCGAAGAGGAACGACAAGGACCTTGCGGACATTCCCAAATACATCAAGAAGGACATGGAGTTCATACTTGTGGAGACGGTTGACGATGTTCTCAGGGTTGCTCTGAAAGACAACAAAAAGAACGCAGGGGAAAAGAGCGCCGTTTCCGGGAAACCGCGTACAAAGAAATAGATCCAGCACTCCCTCGAGTTTGTCCCAACAGAGTTTGGCGTACAGCTTAGGATTCGGCCATGGTACTATCTGAACTGGGTGAATTGGCGCTCATCGAAAAGATACGCTCGCGGTTCAAAACAGCGGATCAGCGTGTGCTCCTGTCCATTGGCGATGATGCGGCGGTTTTCCGGTGCAATGACGACAAGATCGCTGTCACGACAGATCTGATGGCGGAAGCGGTCCATTTCGATTATGCCTTCACGACCTTTTACCAGACGGGGTTCAAGCTCGTTGCCTCCAATGTCAGTGACATCTATGCCATGGGAGGCGTTCCCGCGTTCGCTTTTCTCGATATCGCTCTGATGAAAGAGAGAACGGTGGAGCAGTTCGATGAGCTGATGCTTGGGGTTCAGGACGCCTGTGACCGGTTCCAAGTTCATGTCCTCGGAGGAGATGTTTCGTCGTCCCGGAGAGGAGACTTTTATTCTGCAACGCTGGTCGGATTTGTCCGCAATCCGGTTGCCCGGTCAGGGGCGCGGACAGGAGACAGGATTTTTGTCTTCGGCACTCTCGGTGATTCTGCTGCCGGACTCGCCTATCTCAGGCGGCTCAACCGGAAAGTTATTCTTGAACGCGAGCATGACGCTTCGGTCATGGACATTGAAGAACCGGTGATTGAGTCTATGAGGAGACATCTGTTACCGGTGCCGGGAAACCCCGAACCATTCGTTGACGCGATTCACGCCATGATCGACGTCAGCGACGGCTTGCTCATCGACCTTTCCAGGCTCTGCTCAGAGAGCGGAAAGGGAGCGATCATTTACCAGGAGAAGCTCCCTGTCTCAGAGGGGACAAAAAAGATCGCGTCATACTTGCAAGCTGACTACAATGAGTATGTGCTTTCCGGCGGGGAAGATTACGCGCTCCTCTTCACTTCTGATAGTAATGCGATTCCGGGGTGCACTTGTATCGGGGAGATTATCGAGTCCGGCCACTATCTCGTGGATCGGGACGGAACAAAAAGGCCTTTCATACCGAAGGGGTACACGCATTTTGCGGATGTGGATACGGGAAAAATTTAGAATCCTTCTTGAGATCAAGGACCGGCCTCACCATGTTGCGATCTCATTCAGCGTGGGTGTTTTCATCGGGATTTCTCCGCTCTTGGGGTTGCACACTGTCTTGGGTATTCTCGTCTCGTACCTGTTCAAGTTGAACAAATTCGTCACCATCCTGGGGGTGTATATCACCAACCCCTGGACCATCATTCCCATTTATACGCTCGGGACATGGGCAGGGATGAAGATCCTCCGAATTGATGGCGTCCTGGGCGATATTCCCTGGGGGTCTCTGACATTCTCGAATGTCCTGGCAGAATTGAAAATACTCTTCTGGCCGTTCGTGGTCGGCTCCTTTGTTCTGGGAACGGTGTCCGCCCTGGCGAGTTACGGCCTCATCTTCTATGCAGTAAAGAGGCGGAATGCATAAGCTCGCGTATATAACACTCGGGTGTCCGAAAAACCAGGTCGATACCGAAACCTTGGCCGACCTCATCAGCAGATACGGTTTCGGTCATGCCGAATCTCCTGGGGAGGCCGATGCCTGCCTCATCAATACCTGCTGTTTCATTGACGATGCCAAGAAAGAATCGATCGATGCGATCCTCACCTGCGCTGCCGGCCGCAAGCAGGGCAGCAAGCTCATCGTTTTCGGCTGCATGGGCCAGCGATACGCTGAAGATATTTCGCGGGAAATCCCGGAGATCGATGCGGTATTCGGCGTGGAGGATTTTGAGCATATCCTCTCTTATGTGAGGAGCACGCTCAACGGCAATCGTGAAGAGGGCAGGAAGGAGAGACGATGCGATGCGGACGATCTCATTGAGAGATTGCCC
>JBLNHB010000269.1:0-2941 GCA_050268805.1 bacterium
GCTCCATTAACTCCTCCTCCCCTCTGTTTCAATATCTGGAGGAAGCCATCGAGCTGTTTGTTGGTGGTGATCACTTTCATGACTTTCATTGTGCTGAAATGAAGTACTCAAAATCAAGAACTGAATGCCTTGACAACACGACAGAGGAACTATAGAATTTGTTAGAGTTGAGCGTCATTGAACGTCCCGGCGACGAGCAACTGGGTATCTCCTTTTACCCCACTCCCTTGATGGGAGGGGATGAAGGGGAGGATGAATAAAAGAATGGAAAGAGACCGCCTGCCACAGTATAGCGAGCAGCTGTTAAAAGAACTCTTTTACGACGAAATCGCCGCTCCCCTTGGTGTGATCTATCTGGTTTTCAGGGGGCTTTCCCTTGCCGGCGTCGAATTCAGCCGCCCCCCTCTCAGGAAGAAAAAGTCCCCCAAGGGCGTGCGTGAGCAGTTTGCCGCATATTTCAACGGAAAACTAAGGGCGTTCGATCTCAAAACAGAATTTCTCTTCGGATCAGACTTTCTCAAAAACGTCTGGCATGCCCTGAAAGAGATTCCCTATGGCGAGACGCGGAGCTACAAATGGCTCGCGGAGAAGGTGGGCAGCCCGGATGCCATGCGGGCGGTCGGCCAGGCGCTCAAGAGAAACCCTCTCCCGCTCATCTTTCCCTGCCACAGGGTCATCGAAGCGGATGGCTCCCTCGGGGGCTACTCCTCGGGCGTGGACATCAAACGAAGGCTTCTTGATCTTGAGTACTATAACAGCATGGACGAGAAGACTAAGTGACGCCTTGAAGCAGAGGCGTTATCCACTTTCTGTGAAGATGTCTATAACTCCACAAATTCTTTCGGCGCGAAATTGGTCTTCATCGTCCAGGTTGTCGCTATCCCCTTTTTCATCCGGTAAACAGCGAAAGGTTCATATCCCGACTGCTCCACCCATGGTTTCAAGAAATCACGCTTTTGCACGATCTCCTTCTTGAGTTCAATGTCCTCTATAAGCTCAACAGTGCCGCTTACCCTTATCTGAACGAGATCTTCAAAATTACCATTATTGAAACACATCTCTACATGGGGATTTTCGGTTATTTGTCTGTGGATGTCTTTCATCTTGCCCGTATGGAATAGTATGCCGTTTTCATCTGCCCGATACAGCAGCATGCCGCGGACGTGGGGCCTATTCCCCTCGACCGTTGCCAGGTGGAATACCGGATTGGCATTCAGAAATTCCAATATTTCCTTTCTGTTCACTTCAATCTCCTCCTCTTAAGACCCTTTTTCTTTTTTCGATTCCTGCAACAGCATCAAACATATGCCTATCAGCAAGAAAAATGGGATCCCGATGATGGCGACCTTTATCAATTCAATAGCCGCCGCATAAAAAGCCTCTTGCACCGTGAATGTTCTGGGGAAGAATGACTTGAGGTAGTGGATCTCCTCAATGGAATGAAGGCATATCGCGGCATATGCAAGAGCCCCAATCGATATGGCGAGATAAAGAATTAAACGATTACTAATTTTCATCATTACCCGGTGAACACATCCTCTCCTGCATGAAACTTCTTGTCAAACTCTAAGGTATAATTTATACCTTGAATATTCCTATTTTCAACAGGTATGTTTAGTAGATTCATCGATTTGCAAGATTTCGCACGTGATGCAATGAAGCAGATCAAGCTCACTATTCAATATGACGGCACGGAGTATGCGGGTTGGCAGGTGCAGCCGAAGGAACGGACAATTCAGGGGACGATCGAATCCTTCATCAAAAACCTCGCCCCTGACCATTCGAGCCTGATCGCGGCAGGGAGGACCGACGCCGGCGTTCATGCCATCGAGCAGGTCGCCTGCTTCAAAACTTCATCGCATCACGAACCCGGGGTCTTCAGAAAGGCCCTGAATGCCCAGCTCCCGCCTGATATCAGGATCCTTGACGCAGAAGAGTGCAATCCCTCATTTCATCCCCGCTATGACGCGAAGAGCAAGACCTATGTCTACCTCATTCATCAGGGGGAGACCGTCTCGCCCTTTCTTTATCGCTATGTATGGAATGTACGATACACATTGAATGTCACTGCCATGAAAGAGGCGGCACACCACCTCACCGGAAAGCACGACTTTACCTCGCTTCAGGCATCGGGATGCGCTGCAAAAAACCCTGTGCGTGAGATTTCTTTTCTTGATATTAGAAGAATGCGCAGCCTCAGGTTCCTTCACTTCAGTCTCAGGGGGAACTTTATTCTCTTTACCGTGGAAGCGAATGCCTTTCTCAGGCACATGGTACGGAATATCGTGGGCACCCTCGTCGACGTCGGCAGGGGAGCCATGGAGGCGGAGGAAATAAAAAGAGTCCTGTCCGCAAAGGACAGGACTCTCTCGGGTCCGACTGCTCCTCCCGGAGGGCTCTTCCTCCAGAAGATCGCGTATTAGCTAAAACTCCTCTTCCCGCTCGAATTCCTCCATCCGCTCCCGCTTTTCCTTGCAGTCGATGCAATAGATCGCGAAGGGAATGACCTTGAGCCGGGCCTCGCTGATCTCGGCGCCGCAGTCCTCGCAGATCCCGTAAGTCCCCTCTCTGAGTTTCCTGATCGCCTCATCGATCTTGTTGAGCGTTTCTTTATGCGTGGTGAGCTTCCTCAGATTAATGTCCTCGGAGAGATCGACCAGCGACCAGTCCCCGTCGTCCAGGGCCGTGTCAACAAGCTGCCGCTCCTCTCCTTTGATGAATTTTGCTATCTCTTCCTTCGCCTCCCTGATGATTCTCTTCCGGTGATCGACGAGGTGCTGCCGCAGCTTCTCTTGGCTCTCCTGCTTGCCGCCACTTTTAGGGCGATCTGAGCCTTTCGTTATCTTTATTGCGGATGCCTTCTTCTTTGCGGCTTTCGGCTTCGATCGGGACTTGACTATTTTCTTGACCTTTTTTTTCTGTGCCGATGTTTTCTTCAAAG
>JBLNHB010000270.1:0-5442 GCA_050268805.1 bacterium
GAATGAACCAGTATGACCTCTGGCCAGGATTTGAGGATGTCAGGGGGTATCAGGCCCTCTATGTGACGCCGGAAGATTCCATGGGCCCCTCTTTCCAAAGCGCCTTTGAATCGTGCAGGAAGGAAGAGATCGCCATTACAATCAAGGGGAAGAAGGTCAATACATTTCGCATCTTCGAGTGTTATAATTTCAGGGGCATAGAGAAAGAGAGGGTTAATTCCTATTAGAAGGGAAGGAGAATCGGTGTATGCTCATATCGATCGTAATCCCGGTTTACAATGAAGAGGAGAATGTATATCCCCTCCATGAGAAACTGACGGGAGACCTGAGGAATGCGGGACTTGACTACGAGGTCATCTATGTCGACGACGGGAGCAGGGACCGGACCCTGGAGTTCCTGGAGGAGATCCAGGCAAGGGATAAACGGGTCATTGTCATAAGCTTGAGGAGGAACTTCGGCCAGACCGCTGCTTTCGCAGCAGGGTTTGATTTTGCCAAGGGCGACATCATCGTCACCATGGACGGGGACCTCCAGAATGATCCGAAGGATATCCCGAAGCTCATCGCCATGATGCCCGAATATGATCTTGTGAGCGGCTGGCGGAAAGACCGGAAGGACCCCTTCTTCAGCAGGAGGCTCCCCTCCATGGCTGCGAATGCCCTTATCAGCAAGGTGACGGGCGTGCAGCTCCATGATTACGGGTGTTCGCTGAAGGCATACAAGCGCGAAGTGGTGAAGAATATCCGGCTCTATGGTGAAATGCACCGGTTTATCCCGGCTGTCGCGAGCTGGTACGGGGTGAAGGTGGGAGAGGTGGTAACGACCCATCATTCCCGGACAAGGGGAAAATCGAAATACGGTATCTCGCGGACGATCAAGGTGTTCCTTGATCTTATAACGGTCAAATTCCTCCAGAGCTTTTCGACAAAGCCGATCCAGTTCTTCGGCCCCATGGGACTTACCAGCGGATTCCTGGGATTTTTGATTCTTCTCTACCTTACAGCTGAAAAATTAGTGTTCGGCAAATCCATCGGCGGCAGGCCGCTCCTCCTCCTGGGCGCGCTCCTCATTATCGTGGGCATCCAGATGATCGGCATGGGGCTGATCAGCGAGATCCTGGTCAGGGTCTATCATGAGAGCCAGCGAAAACCCATTTATGTAGTGAAAAAAATCATTGGCACCGGCACGTAACAAGAAGATCCTTTTCATCGCAGTGAAAATCGTCGTGAGCATGCTCCTGCTCGTCGTCATTTTCCGGAAAGCGGGGCTGGAGAACGTTCTCTCGCACCTCTCTTCCATTGACCCGAAATATTTCCTCCTCGCATCCCTCTTCTATATCCTGGCGTCGTTCGTCTCGGCTCTGCGATGGGGAATGTTCCTCGAGGAAACATTTCCCGTCGGCAAGCTGTTTTCGCTCTATATGATCGGCAGCTTCTTCAATAATATCCTTCCCGGGGTCATCGGCGGTGATGCGGTGAAAATTTATTACCTCTACCGCGATACGAAGAAAGGGGCGACCAGCTTCGGCTCGGTGTTCATGGACCGGTATATCGGGTTCTTCGCGCTCCTCACGATCGGACTCGCTGCCGGCATTGTCGCGTTTCATGATCTCGAGAAGGTCGGGATGCAGTGGATCCCTCTGTTTCTGTTTGCCGCCTTTGTCGCGGGAAGCATGGCGTTCTTCGGCCTGAGAATGGGGAGTCGCTTCACTGCACTCGCGAATTTCTACGACTATTTTCACACCTCTCTGAAGAAGAAGCGGGTGCTCCTCTATACCTTTCTCCTGTCGTCCATCGTCCAGGTGCTCGGCATCTTCGCGGTCTTTGTCATAGCGCTCGGCATCGGGCAGAGGCTCTCCCTGACCGCGCTCTTTGTTTTTCTCCCGATCATCATCACGGTGACGACCGTCCCGATATCGATATCGGGATTGGGGATCCGGGAAGGAGCCTTTGTCCTCCTCTTCGGCCTCATCGGCATACCGCCGCAGGTGAGCACGTCCATATCGTTTCTCTGGTTCCTTTCGGTCGCTGCCATGTCGCTGATCGGGCTCGTGGAATATTTCAGGTACAAGAGAAATTTACAATTAGCCGATAAACCTGTATAATTTTACATACCGCTGGGGATTTCAGGGGCCGAGGTTGTGGGATCTCCTGCAGATGATGATGAGAGATCATCTTTGTTTTTAAAATATTATTGAGAAGGGAGGCTTTATCATGGACATCAAGAAAATTCTCTGTCCCACCGATTTTATGGAAGGTTCAAGGCAGGCGGTCCAGTATGCTGTTGATCTCGCAAAAAAATACAATGCAAGGCTCTATCTTCTCCATGTCATGCACGACCTCGAGAAAGCGACCGGCTGGTATGTGCCCCATATTACCGTGGAGGAGCTCTATAAGGATATTGAAGCAGGGGCAAAGAAAGAGCTCGACAAGCTCTATGCCGAAGAACTGCGGGGGTTCACCTCGGTGGAGCATAAGATCGTGAAAGGCATCCCCTTTGAAGAAATAATCAAGTTTACCGATGACAACAAGATAGACTTGATCGTCATGGGAACTCACGGGAGGAAGGGTCTTGACCGGATCATTTTCGGGAGCACTGCTGAGCGCGTTGTCAAGAATTCCAAGGTTCCTGTTCTCACGGTTCGCGTGTAATCACGCTGCCGGGTTCGTCTCATAGTACGGGCTGGCCTGATTTTCCCGGGCCTTTTGCGGCTCATCCTGCATGCGATCTGTTCCCCGTGTCTTTTCAGGAATCCGAGATGATACAATAATATATTCCGATGGTACAGGAACAGTACGAATATCATAGTGATGAGAACATCTAAGAACTCCCTTGAACCTCGAACGGTTTGTCATAATTTCTTTCCTATTCCACGCACTGCTCTTCCTGGTGCTCCAGACACTGCCGTCTGAAAATCCTCCCGAAGAGCCAAGGAAACCGCTCATAGCACAACTGGTTCCTCCGGAATATCTCAGGCCAAAGCTTCCGGAGCTTGTAAAAGAATCTGTCCCCCTGAGAAAAACAACCCCAACGAATATACAAGAGCCGGCTGAACGCCGGCCGGTTCCGTCAAAAACGAAGCTGCCCAAACAGACAGAGCCGCCAAAGACGATTGAGGACAGAATAACAGGGCCGGATGCTGATCAAGCTGCAAACAAACCCGGGAAGCCTTCTCAGCAGGAAGGCCGGATAACAACCGGGGAAGGGCATGAGGGGACCGGGACCAAGGGGAAGGGGAGCGGTGATGGACAAAGAGAGGGCGAGAAAACCTTTGGCGAAGAGCTGAAACTGGCTGAGCAGAGAGCAGTCGAGAAAGTGACCCGGGGGAGCCGTGACGTTTCACCTGAGGGGGCAGGAGCAGCAGGAGAGGGGCAGGGGAAAGCACTCACTTTCAGCACCAAGGAGTACAAGTATTACGGCTACAGGACCAGACTGAAGGAGAAGATCGAAAATATCTGGGTGTATCCTTATGAGGCGATTCAGAAAGGCATCTTTGGCGACCTGATCATCGAATTTACCATATTGAAAGATGGGAGGCTCGGCTCAGTTGAGCTTCAGCGGACCTCAGGATATAAGATGCTGGATGATGCTGCGATAAAGGCTCTCCGCGATGCAGCACCGTACTGGCCTCTGCCTAAAGAGTGGAAGGAAGATTCCTTTACGATCAAAGGCCACTTTGTCTATTCCTTGGGAGGGTTCTATATCCGATAGGATGAGCAGAGGTAAAAGGAAGAGCTGGAGACCCGCGCTGCCGCTGACAGTTTGCACGGGGTGTTTTGATTTTCTTTGTGATATAATGAGACAACCTGAATGATGTGGTACGTGTCTGTCCGTTCCTGCTTGCGAAAGAGAAGAGGCGGAACTTTTTTCCTCCGGGTGCTGGATGAACACAAAGGCAGTCTGGTCAGATTTTTTTAAGTCGCTCAAGAGCAATGACTGGCCCGGAGCGGTCAAGCAGGCAAACCTCCTCATTCAGCTCGAACCCGGAAACCCGAATCATCATCTGAAAAAGGGCGACATCTTCCAGAAAATGGGGAAAAAAGCCGAAGCAGTCGATGCTTACCTGAAGGCTGCAGAAGGTCTCTCCCGGGAGGGCTTTGAGAGAAAGGCGCTGGCAGTGTACAAAATGATCCTGCGGTTAGATCCTAATAATATCACAGCAAAGAAGATATCGACGCACATGATAACAGGGATCGAGGCTGCCCAGACTGTTACGCTCTCCTTTGCCCTTGCTGAAGGGGCAGGTGCTGGACAGGATATCCAGGCGCCAGAAGAGCCCGGACGCGTTGAGATTCCATTCGTTGGTGAACACAAGGGCAAGGCTCCGGAATTTTTCGGGGCCATTACCGATGCCGACGTGAGCGGGATTATCCGGAGGGCGGAAATAAAGAGGTTCGCAGGCGGAGAGACTGTTGTCCAGGAAGGGGACACCGGTGACAGCGTCTATATCATCAGGAAGGGAAAGGCAAATGTCGTTGCCCACATTCTCGGGAAAGAGATGCACCTTGCAGTTCTTTCCCCGGGTGATCTTTTCGGAGAGGTCGCATTTCTCACCGGGAGGCCGAGGACAGCGAATGTCATCGCTTCAGGAGCGCTTGAGGTCTATGAAATAAACCGGCTTCTGCTCGAGGAAATCATTGAGCTGAAACCTGAGATCATGGCGGAGATCAATGAGATTTATCTTTCCAGGGTAAAAAACGCTATTCAAAAAGTAAAAACCGAATAATACAGACGTATCGCTGTATGCCCCGCGGACCCCTTCATCCGGCTCGGCGGCCCCTGAACAACAGCAAGACAAGGGAGAACATGTGAAAATCAGAGTGCTTGGATCGTCCGGTTCAGAACTGCCTGAGCATAATCTCCCGGCATTCCTTATCGACGGGGTCCTGCTCATGGATGCCGGGACGATCGGCGTATCACTGGACACCCGCAAGCAGGAGAGGATCAGACACATCCTCGTCAGCCATGCTCATCTCGACCATATCAAGGGAATCCCCTTTCTGCTTGATAATATCATCGTCAGGAACAGGAAGCATACGGTGACTGTCCTGAGCGGCAAAGAGGTCATCAGCGACCTGAAGCAGAATGTCCTGAACGGAAGGATATGGCCTGATTTTACCAGGATTCCCGACCGGGAGCAGCCTGTCCTGAGGTACGGCGTGCTGGACCCGGCTCAGCCGGTGAAGTTGGACGGATACCTGATCGAGTGCGAAAGGGTCAGCCACGCGGTTCCTGCATACGGGTATATCGTGACCGGGAGCAATGGCAGGGCAGTCGCCTATACCGGCGATACCGGACCGACTGATCTCTTCTGGAAGAAAATGGCGAAGCACCGCGTAACCTGTCTCATTATCGAAGTGTCATTCCCAAACAGCATGAATGATCTCGCAGCAAAATCCGGACATCTGACCGCCGGGCTGCTGAAACAAGAGCTTGGGAAA
>JBLNHB010000271.1:0-11080 GCA_050268805.1 bacterium
TATCGTCTTGTTTAATCGCGCGGCTGAGGAGTTAACCGGCTATCGAAAAGAAGAAGTCATTGGGAAAGATTGTGGTATTCTTCAGTGTGATGCGTGTGTTGTCCTGGATAGGTCCGGAGGACTGCCGGATAGACAGCTCACAAAATTCGGCGTCGTGTACGACAAAAAATGCCGTATCCTGTCCAAAGACGGGCGTTCAGTGTACATTCTGAAGAACACCGTCGTGATGCGGGACGAGGCAGGCGAAGTTATAGGGTCTATCGAGTCGATGACGGATATCACGTCGCTCTACAATAAGGAAATGGAATTACAGGGTCTGAAGGAGGAATTGAGGCAGGACTACTGGTTTATGGGATTGCTCGGAAAGAGCGTTTCCATGCAGAGACTGCACGAGCGCATACGAAATGCTGCGGCGAGCGAAGCCCCTGTCCTGATATCCGGTGAAAGCGGCTCCGGCAAGAACCTCGTCGCTCAGGCCATACACAAACTCAGCAGGCGCAGGGATGGACCGTTCATGCAGATGAACTGTGCAGCGCTGAATGAGCAGCTTCTGGAAAGCGAGCTCTTCGGACACAAGAAGGGTTCTTTTACGGGTGCTGTAAGTGATCGGATCGGCAGGTTCGAGGCTGCACACGAAGGGAGCATTTTCCTTGATGAGATCGGCGATATGCCGATGATCATGCAGGTAAAACTCCTCAGGGTCCTTGAAGAGAAAGTCGTTGAGCGTGTGGGAGAACACACGCCGATCCCCGTGAACATACGGTTAATCTCTGCCACGAATAAGGATCTCGGCAGTTTGATTCATGCAGGGAAATTCAGGGAGGATCTCCTGTACCGGATCAATTCCATCATCATCAAAGTTCCACCCTTACGGGAACGGAGAGAAGACATTCCCCTTATCTCTCTTCACTACCTCAGGAAGATCTCCTCGGTAAATAACAAGGAGATCCAAAGCATCAGCCCGGCTGCCATGGAAATTCTTATGGATTTCCCGTGGCCGGGGAACGTGCGACGGCTTATCAACGCCCTAGAGCACAGCGCGGCAACCTGTAAGAGCGAGACGGTTGAGGTTTCGGACCTTCCAGACTATCTTGTGTATGAGAGAAAGTCAGAGGGAAACGAGCGGCGCATCGACCAGGAGGAGATTCGTGCAACCCTTTCTCTGTATAAAGGAAATAGAACACTCGCCGCCAAGCACCTCGGGATCAGCAGGGTTACCCTCTGGAAAAGACTGAAAGCGCTCGGTATCGAGTAGCGGAGATGAGAAGGTAACATGAAAGGCTATATTGGCATCATAGGGGGCCTCGTGGCAGTGGTGTTGTCCCTCATCACGTTGAGCCATTTTTTTCAGCGGACGCTCCAGATGGAGATGGCCGAACAGTTCAACAAGCAACAACTCCTTCTTGCGAATGCAGAAGCGTCGAACATTCAGGATTATCTGAGCAGTATACGAGATGAGGTGCTCCACATCGCTCAGGCAATTTCGATGTTGCAGATCAGTAAGGAGACTGATTTCTCTTGGGTCACGGATGTGCTGTTTAAGGGCAATGACAGCATTGGAAAGCGGATCGAAATCCGGGACGGTCAGGGAAAGACACTGTTTACGCGGGGGAGCCCGGCCAGTGAGGCTCGTAACGTCCGCACTTTAATCGACAGGGCTAAACAGCTTTGTCCAGGTGATGTGCTGATCTCCCAGGATACAATGAAATTATCCATTCTTGCTCCCGTATGTCGCGCAGATTCCCTTCTCGGTACCGTGTCAATTACCCTTGCCATCCAGGACATCTCCAAAGCGTTCCTTAGCCCCATTAAATCCGGTTCGCGGGGGTATGCCTGGATGATGGATGAAAAAGGTAACCTTCTGTACCATCCTACGCAGCCCGACATGGTCGGCAGGAATTTGTATAAGACCGACTCCTCCTGTTTCGCATGTCACAAGACCTTTGATGCTGAAAAGAAAATCATCGAAGGGAAAGGCGACTATTACGGACGGTATGTGGCACCGACCGGGGAGGACAAGATACTTGCATTTTCTACATCATTGGTCGGGGATTCTCGATGGATCATAGCAGTATCGGCTCCCTATTCAGAAGTCACCATGTCGGTGCGAAGGTCCATGAAGTTCTATACATGGATCATTATCGTGATCTTTATGACGGCCAGTGGATTCTCGGCGGTGCTGATCGTCCTTTACCGGAAAAAGGAAAAGTCCGAGGAGCGCGAAAAACATGAGGAGGATCTCAGGAGATATGCGGCGGAACTCGAGGACAAAGTTTTGCTCAGGACGCAGGAGCTCTCCACGGAGAAGGAAAAACTCGATACTATTGTTACCGCGATAGGAAGCGGCATTATCCTTCACGATATGAAGGGTGCTGTCCAATGGATGAATCAGACCATGAATGATATCGCCGGCAGCGATATCATTGGGATGACATGGGACGAGATATGCGCCGGGTGCACCGTTATCGCTTCCTATAAAGAGCGGGAGATGCAGACCGAGATTCTGTTGAATCTTTTCAGAAGAAATGACCGGTATTTTCAGGTCACGACCGCGCCGGTGAGGAGCGGCGGGAGCGACAGTGTGCGCGCTACCATCAGACTCGTGCAGGACGTGACGGCTATGAAGAAGATGGAGGATCAGATGGTGCATTCCGAGAAGCTCGCGTCGCTTGAGCGATTGACGGCGGGCATCGCCTCAGAAATAGGAAACCCCTTAACATCGGTATTCTCTTTTATCCAGGTGTTGATGGATATGGAAGAGGATGAGTTTAAAAAGGAAACGCTCGAGACCATCTTTTTCCATATGAATAGAATCTCTGACATCCTTCAGCAGCTTTCCGGTTTCTCGAAGATGTTGCCCCTGGAACTCAAGCCCTATAAGATAAACAGCATTATCGAGGACATCCTCTCCCTTATCCAGTATGACAAGAGGGTACAGGATATCACCATTATGAGGGAGCTGTCGCCTGATATTCCGGTAATCATCACTGACAGAGCCCAGCTCTCCCAAGTTATTGTGAATATCATACTGAATGCAGCAGATGCAATGCCGAACGGCGGGACCCTTACCATTCGAAGCAGGGTTAAGGACAACAATCTCGTGATTTCGTTCGAGGATACTGGAGTTGGCATCGACAGTGAGCATCTGAAGAGAATCTTCGACCCCTTTTATTCCACAAAAGAGAAGGGGACTGGCCTGGGTCTTGCTGTAAGCCACAGCATCATCACAAAACTGAACGGAAGCCTTACAGCGGAAAGCGAACTCAGCAAGGGATCAAGATTCGTGATTACCCTTCCTGTGAACGGGACGAGATGAGGCGCGTGCAAATATTTCTTGCCCAAGCCCCCCTCAGCCGATCTCTCGATGAAGGGTCCTAACCATATTCTCGTTTGAATTCGTGAAGGTAGATGCCTGTTGTGAACCCAGCGCCGGTATCAGCGTGACCCATTACGACATGCATTCCCTTGGTCGAGGGCCTGTGGTAAAAAAAGGCCGCAGTGCAGGACTGCGGCCTTTACTCGACATGTTTTCCTGAGATTATTCCGACATCGGTCTTATCAGCTTGAAGTATACCATGGTCCAATTGCCAAGAATAATGGAAATAATCGCAACGAGACTCGAAACGGCCATTGTGGACATACCCGTAACGCCGTGACCCAGGTTGCAGCCGCCGGCGATGACTGCGCCGACACCCATAAGGATGCTGCCAAAGAAAACCGTCAGGAATTCCGTTGCCGGGGGGATCTTCCATTTGAATTCCTTGAGGGCGACAGCGCTCAGCCATGCGCCAAACGGCACCGAGAGGATGAAGAACATACCCCATGAGCCCCTGAATATGCCCAGAAAGCTGAATTCAGGGAAAAATGAGTGCGTGCTCTTGGTAAGGAGAACATAGAAGAACTCTCGGATCGGCCCGCTGACAGCCATGCCTCGGGGGGCGCCGCCGAAATAGGATGATACCCACCATGCAACGATGGTCAACACCCCGATCAGAATGCCGGTGGTGCCCCAGGCGAATCCTCTCGACCTGGCCTTAAACTCAGGCTTGCCTTTGATTACAAAGGCTAGCACCGCTGTGGTGAAGACAACAATGGTGATCCATTTCACCAAAGCAGTGCTGCCGAAGATGTCCCAGAGAGCTGGGTTTGATACGCCATTTATCTCAACACGAAAGCCCTTGAGATAGTTGTTGACCGGACTCAGGAGCCCGTCGGCGGTCATTACTGCTCCGAAAAAGAAACCGAGGATTGCGACAAGGGCGGATAGTTGGCCCTCGCCAATCCGATAAACGATACCGCTTGCGCATCCTCCGGCAAGAACGATCCCAAGTCCAAAGAGAAAGCCACCGAAAATGTTCGCAACGGGCACAAAACTCTGACGCATGAGCTGCGTGGCCTCGACTGCACCGGTATCGGCATTAATCACCCGGAGGAGCCCCATATCTTCCATGAGATTGGATCCGAGGATCGCAACAACGAGCGCGAGGAGATATGACCTGAAAAGGGTCAGATCGTTCATGAAAATGATGTCACGGAACGCCGAATTCAGGCAAAAACGACCCTTCTGCAAAATATAGCCAAGAGCAAGACCCATAAAAATTGCTGTCCCGAAAGATACAATACTACCAAAGTGCATTTCCTTACCTCCCATTGTGATTTATTGTGTTCTTATGCATGCGACAACGCGTACCGCCACAGTCTGATTCGGCTTTCGAAAGTCAGTCCATCGTGCCAAGTAGTGCAGAAGCCGGGACTTTCTCTTAAAGCCCATAATACCGAAAGCTATTTGCTGCATATGCGCAGATTTTTCGGAGGGAGAGCCCTCGCATATCCCGTGACCTCTCGCCTTGCCACAAAATAAGGTGAGGGGCGAACGATATCGCTCCTCACCTTCTTATTCTACATCAGAAGAGAGCGCTTGGTCTGTTCCTAATCTGATTAATTGCTGGCCTTCAGATTCAAGGCCGCTGCCGCAGTCCAAGCTTCCTTCTCCGCCTCAGTGGGATTCTTCGCGACGAGAACTGGAACCGGCGCATTTTTCTCTATGTCCTTGCTGATCGAACCGCAGAAAAGCCGCTGCATGACAGTTTTTCCATTATATCCAGTTATGATAAGATCCGCGCCTTCTTCCTGAGCGACCTTCAGAATTTCCTCGGAAGCGATGCCGTCCCTGACTACGGTCTTCACGCTGACCAAGCCGCCATTCTCCACTTCCTTCCGATAGAAGTTCAATATCTTCTCGGATTTCAGGTCCAGTTTTTCTTTGTACTCTGTACCTTTGAGAGACTCCCTCAGGGTATTCAACTCTGCATCTCCCAGCATGTCGATCATCATAGATTTCCCTTCAAGCTGCTGCACATGAACGAGCACAACGCTCTCCGGTGGGCGGACCATGTTCTGGAACACCGACAATACCGCTTTTGAACCCTCTGTTTCGTCTACTGCAATCAACACCTTTTTCATATGACCTCCTTAGGAATTAGCAACGCTACCATTGAAAAAATCAATGGATAAGTAATACTTACTTAAGCACCATACTCAAGAAGAACAGTATAAGAACAACTGCGCTTGTGACGGAAACCGCAGCAAAAGCGTCTTTCTTTGTAAAAGGCTCCTCACACATGAGTGGCCGTTTTGCCACCAAAACAGGAACTTTTGCCTTATTTTCGACATGGCGGGCAACACGGCCGGTGATGAACCTATCGAACCCTCTTCTTCCGCTCTGACCGAGGATAATCAGTTCGGCTCCTTCTTCTTCGGCAACCTTCAGGATTTCGTCAGAAGGAATACCATCACGCACGATGGTTCTTACCTTGACCTGACCATTCTGAGTCAGCTCATTTGAGTAGAATGAAAGAATCTGTTCTGCTCTCTGATCAAGCTTATGCTTATGTTCTGTGCCGCTGAGCATTTCTCTTAGGGTCGACATTTCAGCGTCACCGAGCATGTCGATCATCAGGGTCCGACCCTGAAGCTTTTCCACATGGAGAAGGATAACCTCGACCGGCAGATGAACAAAATTGTTAAAAACAGACAATACGTTTTTGGAACCCTTTGTGTCATCTACGGCTAATAAAACTTTTTTCATTAATACCTCCTGCTCAAACGTTAAGACTTTACATCCTCCGCCACTAGAGAAAGCAATTAGCATGCCAGTTTGTTAAGACATTTAAAACAATTTAAAAACAATATGTTATAAGATTATATTTTTTGATTTACAAATTTATTGTTAAAAGTGTAAATTAGTGTTAATAACGTTTTATTAACACTTAACAGTTTACCAGGTTAAGGCGACGATAGGAGAAATAGTACATGATCGAAAAACTATTTACAGATCCTAACTTCCTGAGTAATGTTTTTGAGACGATGAGAGATGGGCTTATGGTAGTTGACAGAGATGGCAGTATTCGATTATTTAACCGGGCCGCTGAAGAGATTACCGGATACCGGAGAGAAGAGGTAATCGGACAGCAGTGCACTATTCTCGACAGCGACACCTGCGTTGTTTTGACTGAGAAGGGCAAACAAAAAAGTTGCAGCATATTTGAGAGCGGCTCTATCCATAATAAAAAATGCCGCATTCGATCCAACGATGGGAGAGCTGTTTACCTCTTGAAAAATGTCACGGTCCTGCGGGATGAACAAGGAGATATGATCGGTGCTGTGGAGTCCATGACGGACATCACGTCACTCTATATGAAAGAGATGGAGCTTGAAGAGCTGAAACAAGAACTGCGAAAGGAATACTGGTTCATGGGTCTCCTTGGCAAGAGCATCCCCATGCAGAAATTGTTCGAGCAGATCCGGAATGCGGCCACGAGTGAAGCGCCCGTGCTCATCAGCGGCGAAAGTGGTACGGGCAAGAATCTTGTCGCTCATGCCATCCATACGCTCAGTAAACGCAAGGATGGTCCGTTTGTGGCCATGAACTGCGGTGCGCTCAATGAACACCTGCTCGAGAGCGAACTCTTCGGCCACAAGAAAGGTTCCTTCACGGGTGCCGTAAGCGACCGGATCGGCAGGTTTGAGGCAGCCCACGAGGGGAGCATTTTTCTTGATGAGATCGGGGATATGCCGAAGATCATGCAGGTAAAACTCCTGCGCGTTCTTGAGCAAAAAGAGGTTGAGCGGGTAGGTGACCACCAACCGATCACGGTAAACATCAGGCTGATTTCTGCGACGAACAAGGATTTGAATGTTCTTATCGGTTCCGATCTGTTTCGTGAGGATCTTCTCTACCGAATTAACACTGTCTTGATTAAGGTACCGCCTCTGCGTGAACGGGTTGAAGATATAGCCGTTATTGCATTCCACTACCTGAAAAAGATATCCCATGTCAACAATAAGAATGTTCGCCGAATAAGTTCCGAGGCAATGGAAATCATAATGAACTATAGCTGGCCGGGCAACGTGAGGCAGCTGATCAACGCTATTGAGCATTCTACCATCACCTGTAAGGGCGATACGATTGAGATCACGGACTTGCCTGAATATGTTTTGAACGAGAAAAAGGCTGAAGGGAAAGAGACACTTGATCGGGAAATGTTACGCTCAACCTTATCATTATATAAAGGCAACCGTACCCTTACCGCGAAGCACCTCGGTATCAGCAGGGTAACCCTCTGGAAAAAACTCAAGGAAAACGGCATAGACTGACCGTTGCGCGATTGTCTCATTCTTAAAGCAAATACCACGAATTGTCAACATATCACTTACAGCCCTCTTCCCGGGGGATGATACTGTTCAGAAACTTATGCGGTGCTTTTTCTATTGAAAATGTTGCCTTTTGCCCAGAGCCAAAAAAGACTCTGCATGCTCTTCAGGGCGACCCGGAGATCGTTCGGATTCCTCAGCTCCAAGATTTTCTTAAGAATGAAAGACGGACGGGAATAAAACCGTCTGAAGGCCCGTTGCCTGAGATCAAGGATTTGTTCCCGAGTCATGGTAAAGGGAATGAAAGCTGCGCCTTGGTAGGTGTAATCTGTCAATTCATCCGAGAGGGTGCCGTATTTCTCGACATTATCATAGAGCTCGGTACCGGGGAATGGCGTGATAGCATGAAAGTTAGCCATGTCGGGGTTGAGTCCGATAGCGAACTCGATGGTCTGAATTCCCTCCTCGTAAGTTTCTCCTGGAATGCCGAAGAGAAACGGAGTACTCACCTTGAGACCCACGTCCTGGGCATCGTACACGGCGCGCCGGATCTGTTCGATCGTTGTTCCCTTTCTGATGGCATTCAGGTTCTTCTGAACCCCGCTCTCGGATCCGAAAAGGATAGCCCAGCAGCCGGCATCCTTAAAAGCCCTCAGGAGAGGCTTGTCAACCTGATTTACGCATGCTGAGGCAAACCAGGCAAAATCGAGACGCCTGGACTTTATCTCTTGAGCAATCAGCATGGCCCTGTTATAGTCAGCGGCAAACGTGTCGTCTATGAACTTTATCTCCCGATATCCCTGCTTCAGGCACAACTCTATTTCTTCGAGGACGTTGTTTACACTGCGGTAACGTATGCCGCTTTTTCTCTCTTTGTCGATCTGGAAACAGAAGATACACCGTCTATTACAGCCCCGTGATGTGATGAGCACAGCGACCGGTTTACGCTTGTAGGTTGCGGGAGGCGGGATATACAGATTAATATCGCCCAGCAAGTCACGGGCCGGAAAAGGGAGGGCGTCGAGGTCGGTAATGAGCGGCCTGTGAGGATTTTTCACGGTGCGACCGTTCTGTCGGAACACCAATCCCTGTATACCCTCAAGGCATTGTCCTTTCTGAAGTCTCTCCACAATCTCCAGGACCGTGAATTCACCTTCCCCGGTAACGACCGCATCAAATAATCCGCCGCTGTCGTCAAGGCACTGTTCCTGAACGGCAATCGGATAGGGGCCGCCCGTACAGATGAACACCTGCGGATCATATGTCTTCCTGAGGTCTTGTGCGGTGTTTTTCGCCTTCCGCCAGCCGAATGCAGTAGAGTAGATACCGATGAAGTCCGGATGGAATTCCCTGATTTTTTCAAGGAGGCGGGCATGGCTCATAAAAGCCCCGTTCAGAAATATCACGTCGTGACCCGACTGTCTTAGCACTGCGGCTACATATAATGTTCCCAGGGGCTGCCAATAATTGATCTGCGAAGGGGATGTCTTGGATGAAAAGATTTCCTCAGGAACCCACGAGGGGATGACTAACGCGCAACGCATACTCCGTTCCCTATTGGCTCGAACTCTCCATCACCTGAGGGGGCCTGTGATGAGGTATTTTTCATGATTTCTTCAGCAGAACGGATACCCGACTCGATCGCGTGGTCCATGTTGTAATACTTGAACATGCCGGTCCTGCCCGATATATAGAGATTGTGGAATCGACTCAGGTACTCATGGATTTTTTCGCAATAGTGTTCGTGCCCCACCTCGAACAGCGGATAAGCCTTCGGGACCCGAATGACCACACTGTCCATTACTTCACGTTCTGTTATGAACCCGAGTTGTTCAAGATTCCGTATTGTGAGACCGGATAGGGCGTCGTCGCTCAATGCCCAAATATGGTCGCCTCTGAAGCTGAAATACTCTGTTACGAGGAGGGTTTTGCCATCGGGAGACATCTTTGTGCTCCAGTTTGTCGGCTCGTGGATCCTTCCAAAGGGAATGTGCTGTTCGGGGACGTATATCCAGGTAAGGTCGGTAACACGTGCTCTCTTGACCATGACAGCCACAACTACCAAGTCCCGGTATCTGAGTTTCGTTGCGGCATCTTGTATTTCATCCGGTGCGGGTGGCATGAGCATTCTAACCAGTTTCGTGACAGGGATGCTGGATACAAAGTCTGCTCCCCTGGCAAGGCGGAAGTGATCACGGTTGTTCACCACAACACTGCTGATTCTGAAATCCGAGTGATTGATTCGTTCAACACGGGAATCAGTCATCACTTTTCCATCGGCCTCTTCGGTATCCTCCCTGAGCCGGTCCGAAATCCGGCCGATACCAAGTTCGGGATAGAGGAATCGGTCAACCAGAGTGGGAATCGCTTTTCCGTTCAGTTTGAACAAAGCATTCTTCACCGCTTTGGGGAGAGACAATCCGTTAATACGCTGATCAACCCAAGCTGCGCTGATCCGATTGCAGGGAATCCCCCAGACCTTTTCGCTGTATACCTTGAAGTAGATATCGAACATGGTGCGCCCGAAATTGCCGACAACCCAGTCTTCGAGAGATGCCATATCATCAGAGCCGTGTATCAACCTTCTCACGCGTTCGAAAACATAGTCACTCATGATGTTAATGGAAGTCTGAAAGCCCAAACCGGCCATTGCATTGAACGTCCTGAGCGGATAATCGAAGTATTTTCCTCGCAGATATATCTTGCTCGATCGTTCGACGGAGATCAGTTCCCCCTTCAGGAGATTTTTTACAAAGGAATTTATCGAATCATTTTTGGAAAAAAAACGATGCCCCCCAAGATCGAAACGGAATTCTCCCCGCACTACTGTCTTGGAAAGTCCGCCCACTTCCGAATCATGTTCGTACACCGTAACCTTCTTGCCTGCCTTGGCCAGGGTATACGCGGCTGAAAGACCGGCTAGACCTCCTCCCAGAATAATAACGTCGTTCTTATGCATATTTATTTAGTATAAAACATCACTATGGAGAGGGTAATGAGATGCATGCGGCAGTTCATTGTGCATTGAATGGCAGACCATGGAAAGCAGAAGATGGTCATCATATGTGAACCAGAGTGGATGACAGGGAGGGCCTTCCATCACATCCGAATTGGAGAGGCCCTCCGCTGTCCATAACGCATTGAAACAATCAATAGCCACCCGCGGCAGGTTTCTTCTCAGCAGGCTTCATGATTTTCACCGCACCGGATTTAATCTCCACCTGATCGCCAACCTTTGCGCCAGCCGCATCTTTCACCTCTGCCGTGGTTTCTTTCCCCTTGTCATCCTTGATGGTGATCTTTTTTCCGTCGATCTTTGTAACTGTTCCTGTTCCATCTGCAAGGGCGAGACCCGCAACGCTGATAACAAATAATACCGTAATACAGAGAGCTAAGAACCTTTTCATCATAATCACCTCCATTCTGC
>JBLNHB010000272.1:0-4744 GCA_050268805.1 bacterium
TCATTGTTTCGCCGGATGCCGGCGGTGTTGAACGGGCAAGGGCTTTTGCCAAAAGGCTCGGGAGCAGCCTTGCCATTATCGACAAGCGGCGCGAGAAGGCAAACGAGTGCCAGATCATGAATGTCATCGGCGACGTAAAGGGCAAGAACATCCTCATTCTCGATGATATGATCGATACTGCGGGAACGACCGTGCAGGCCGCGGAGGTCCTGAAAGAGAGCGGAGCGAAGAAGATCAGTGTCGCTTGCACCCACGCGGTGCTCTCGGGTCCTGCCATCGACCGGATTAATAATTCGGTGCTCGAAGAAGTGATCGTTACCGACACCATACCGCTTGATTCCAAGAAAGAACAATGCAGGAAATTGAAAGTCCTCAGCACATCGGACCTCCTCGGAGAGGCCATCAAGAGGATTCACGAAGAATCGTCAATCAGTTCACTTTTTGTATAACGGTAAGGAGGAATAAAACATGGAAAAAATCACACTCAATGCTGAATTGAGGGACTCGGCTGGAAAGTCCGCTGCTCGGGGACTGAGGAGGCAGGGACAGATCCCCGGCGTTGTCTACCGGGCCGGAAACTCACAGACGATCAAGCTCAACAGGAAGGAAGTGGTGCAGTTCATCAATTCGATTGCGGGTGAGCAGGTCATCGTGAACCTGAAATTCCCGGACGGCGACACGAGGATGGTTCTGTTAAAGCAATACCAGACCGATCCCATCAGGGGGGAACTCCTGCACACCGATTTCTTCGAGGTCTCGATGCAGGAGACGCTGACGGTGACCATTCCGGTGATAACCGTCGGAGAATCGATCGGCGTGAAGAGGGATGGCGGCGTTCTCCAGCACATTGTGAGGGAAATCGAGATCGAAGCGCTTCCTGACAAGATCCCCGGGCATATCGACATCGACATCTCCGGCCTTGAGATCGGGTCTTCCATACATGTCAGTGATATCCCGATACCGGAGGGGGTCAAGATACTCAACAGTCCCGAAGAAGTCATCGTGAATGTGATCGAGCCGCAGAAGGAAGAGGAGGTAGCACCGGCTGCAGCCCCGGAGATAACGGAGCCCGAAGTCGAGAAGAAGGGCAAGAAGGAGGAGGAGCCGGCTGAAGAGGAGAAGAAATAGGAGGACAACCGTTTTTGTGGATCATCGTCGGCCTTGGAAATCCTGGCAGGAAATACGCCCACACAAGGCACAATATCGGGTTCATGGTTGCCGACGAATTGAGCCGGAGAATACAATCACCATTTAAAAAGTCAGAGCTGTACGAATCATCCGGGGGCTTTCTGGGGAATGAGAAAGTCGTCCTTATAAAGCCCTCGACGTTTATGAACCGGAGCGGCTCTGCGGTAAGCAGCGCGCTCCATTATTTTAAATCCACGCCAAGTCGGCTCATCGTTATCCACGACGACCTCGATATGGAGGTCGGCAGGCTCAAGCTCAAGAAGGGCGGAGGGTCAGGCGGCCACAAGGGCATCGAATCCATCATTCAGACAATCGGGAAGGAGTTTCTCAGGATCAAGATCGGCATCGGAAAGCCGGACCAGGAAGATACCGAGGGATATGTGCTCGGCAAATGCAGCAAAGAAGAGAGGGAACTGATTTCTTTTGCCGTTTCGCGCGCTGCCGATGCCGCGGATACCGTCATTCAGTCAGGGTACAGCAAGGCAATGAGCCTTTTTAACGCCTGACCTTACCCTGCCATTTATGAACTTGCCCTGCTGAGAGTGCACTTCCCAGAGCCGCCATGGCGCTTCTTCTACATCATCCTTTTTGTGATATAATGGGTTCAGGAGGAGCGTATGACCGATACTGTTTTGATAATTGGTCTTGTTATTTTTTCTGTTCTTGTTGGTTTTATCATATTTTTCATCATTGATCTCAGGCGGACGAGTACCGCTGTCCGGGAGCTGGTCAGAAACACCGAAGAGGACCTCATCCCTGCGTTGAACGAGCTGAAACTGACCCTCCAAAGCATTCGGGCCGTCACGGACGACATCAATACAGTGACCGCGGAGGCACGGGACTTCGCCGACACGATCGCGCACGTGACCCATTCGATCAAGCAAGTGTCCGGCGCGATAGATACAGTGAGCGTGAATGCCACGGCAACGATTGCCGGTCTCCGGGCCGGTTTGAAGGAAGGGGTGACGGCACTTTTTACTAACCTTATATCAAGAAAGGAGAAGTAATATGAGAGACGAAGGTTACGGTTCAAGTTCGATGTTCCTTGCTTTTTTGATGGGAGGGCTCGTGGGCGCCGGTTTTGCGCTTCTCCTTGCTCCGAAGTCGGGGAGAGAGCTGAGAAAACAGATCAGTGATCTGGCTGAAGAGGCAAAGCAAAAAGCCTCAGAATATGTGGAGCACACCAAGGAACGCGTTTCATCAACGATTGAAAAGGGAAAAGAATTGTACGGGGAGCAGAAGTCAGCCGTCACGACCGCGATCGAAGCGGGCAAGGAAGCCTATCACCGGGAAAAGGAGAGGCACATCAAGGCTTAATGCATGAAGTATCGATTATTCTCAATGTGCTCGAGATTGCCGAGGACCACTGCAGAAAAGACGGGTTCTCAAAGATAGATCGTATTCAACTGCGCATTGGAAGGGCATCGGGTGTACTGCCTGATGCCCTTCAGTTTGCCTTTGAGGTCTCCAAGCGAGATACGGCAGCCGAGGGAGCAGCACTCATTATCGAAGAAGTCCCGGTTGGCGGCGTCTGCGCACGGTGCGGCAGGAATTTCACCGTTGAGGAAAAGTATGTCTTTTCCTGCACCCTCTGCGGCTCTCCTGATTTCACCATCACCCAGGGCAGAGAACTGGACGTCATCGAACTGGAGGTATCGTGATGAAAGTGAAAGTCGTATCGAAAATACTTGAAGCGAACGAGCGGATTGCGGAGGAAAACAGGAGGTTGTTCAGTGACAAGGCCCTCTTCGTCGTGAATCTCATGAGTTCACCCGGTGCGGGGAAAACGACAGTCCTTGAAAAGACTGTGCAGCTTTTGAAAAAGAACAAGATTGAAGCCGGCGTCATCGAGGGGGACATCGCCGGTACCGCGGACGCTGAGCGGCTGAGCGCTCTGGATGTCCCGGTTGTGCAGATCAATACGGGCGGAGCTTGCCACCTCGACGCCAATATGATCAATGATGTTCTCTCTGAACTGCCCCTCGACAACCTTGATATCCTCTTTATCGAGAATGTGGGGAATCTGGTATGCCCGGCGGAGTTCAAGGTCGGTGAGGACGCGAAGGTGATGATTTTAAGCATCACCGAGGGTGACGACAAACCGCTTAAGTATCCGCTCATGTTCCAGGAATCATCGGTCCTCCTCCTGAACAAGATGGACCTCGCCGGCCACGTTGACGTTGATATCGACAAGATCAGGCGGGATGTGCATTCCCTCAACCGGGGTATCGAGATTTTTGAATGTTCGGCGAAACAGGGGAAAGGGCTTGACCCCTGGATATCGTGGCTGGAAAAGAGAATGAAGAGCCCGAAGACGCAGAAACGGTAGCCTGCCTCGTAGCCGCTCACCCCGATAGAGAACAGCGCTGAAATCTTGACTTTTCCCTTCCACTCTTGTAATGTAAGCGATTACTTACAATACAAGAGCGGTCGCAGAGACGAGTGCCTTGGGGCAAAGCAGCAACTGGCATCTTCCGATAGCCCTCTTTCTTACGCTCGTTGTAGTGACGGCAGCATATGACCCTTTTTGATGACAATCAGGTAAAATGCAAGCGGAAATCGCGGAATGGTGTTCTCACGGAGAGAGTCTGAACCTGGGTTTCTCACCGCGCATCCGACAAAGGGAGATGAGGAAAAGGTGAAACAGGGACTTGTTCTGGTCATTGCCGTTGTTCTCCTCTTTACAACCGTTCGTGTTTCAGCTTTGACGCTCCAGGAAGGGCTCGGAATTGTCAAAGAAAAGTCCCGGGACATAACCATTTCAAAGGCCGTGGAGGAACAGGCGCGTGAAGAAGTATCGCTGGCGAGATCACCGCTGTTTCCAACGCTCGATGTATTTGCAACCCAGACCTGGCTTCAGGACCAGCCGATGGCCAAGTTCGGCCCGACCGGTCCTGCCTCCAGTGTTCCCCTGTCTGAAAAGGAATACCAGACCGTTGGCTTCCAGGTGAACCAGCTCGTGTATGATTTCGGCAAGACCTATTCAGGGTTGCGCGCCTCAAAATATAATGTGACTCTGAGAGAAACAGGGACCCTCCGGGTGGGAAACAGTGCAGCCCTCGAGTTTATCGAGGCATATCTCGATGTCCTTGAATCGGAAAAGATGGTTCAGGTTGACCGCGAGGAGGCGGACCGTCTGATTGCCCACCGAAGGGACGCACAGGCGCTCTATGATGAAGGCGTGGTTACGAGGAATGATGTGTTGCAGGCGGAAGTTGTGCTCGCCGACGCGCAGCAGCGGCTGCTCACGGCGGAAAATCTCAGGGCGGTGAGAGCATCAAGGATCAACAGCATCCTCTTAAAACCGTTGAATGAAGAGGTTCGTGTTGAAGAGGTGAGCGTGAGCCCTTCGCCGGGGATGGGGCTTGAGGAGGCATGGAATATCGCCGGGCAGGAGAGACCGGAAATCAGGGAAGTTGAAACCGCCATCAGGGCCAGGGAAGAGGAACAGAAGGCGGTGAAAGCAGAATTCTTTCCCACCCTCTACCTCTCGGGTGGATATAAGTATGAAGATAACCGCTATATGGTGCATGAGGATAACTGGTCAATTGTTGCG
>JBLNHB010000273.1:0-3528 GCA_050268805.1 bacterium
GGAGAGCCGGGGCAAGCTTGTTTTCATGATTGAAGCGGTCTTCGATCCCGAGACAGCGGTAAACTTGCATCCGGGCCAGCCGGTGGATGTGCAATTCGGCCTGTGAGAATAGAAGAAAATTACTAAGAGGATCATAAGTATGAGGACATTGAAATTGACAGAATGCCTCCTGCCCTTCCTTTTACAAAGGGAGGAATTCCCCTCTTTGTCAAAGAGGGGTGAGAGGAGATTCTTTCATTATGTCTCTTACTTGTGAACTCATTAGTACGGTGATCTATGACTGACGACCTCGCCATCGATGTGCATGGAATGACCAAGCGTTTCGGCGACCTCACCGCCGTCAATCATGTCGATCTGCAGGTTCACACTGGCGAAATCTGCGGCTTTCTCGGCCCGAACGGCAGCGGCAAGACGACGTTTATCCGCATGCTCTGCGGCCTGCTCCGGGCTGACGCAGGAAGCGGCACGTGCCTCGGCCATGACGTGATCACCGAGAGTGAGACCATTAAGCGCCAGGTCGGCTACATGACCCAGCGATTCAGTTTTTACGAGGACTTGAGCATTTCCGAGAACCTCGATTTTGTCGCGCGCATGTATTCCCTCAAGGATCGGCAAGAAGCCGTGCGCGAAAGCATCGAGCGACTCGGGCTCGCGAAACGGCGAAACCAGCTCGCGGGCGAGCTTTCCGGCGGCTGGAAACAGCGCCTCGCCCTGGCCGCGTGCCTGATCCACCGTCCGAAGCTGCTTCTGCTCGATGATCCCACGGCCGGCGTGGACCCCAAGGCGCGCCGCGAATTCTGGGAGGAGATTCATCAGCTTGCCGGGCAGGGACTGACGTTCCTGATAGCCACCCACTACATGGATGAAGCCGAGCGCTGTCATCGGCTCGCTTTCGTCGCCGACGGTAATCTCCTCACCCACGGCACGGTCGCCGAAGTCATCGATCAGGCCCATCTGACGACCTGGTCAGTCAGCGGCCCGGATTTGCTCAAGGTCGCAGGGCAGCTCCAGGGTCGTTCCGGTGTGGAGCAGGCCGTGGTTTTCGGCAACACGCTTCACGTGAGCGGAGATGACGCAGCCTCGCTCGAACAGGCCGTCGTCCCCTTTCGCACTGGGCACTATGAATGGGTCCGGATCGAATCCGGGCTTGAAGATGTCTTTATCCATCTGATGGAAAGATCAAAGGAACGGGTTTCGTGA
Organism: bacterium; assembly: GCA_050268805.1. GTDB lineage: Bacteria > Nitrospirota > Thermodesulfovibrionia > Thermodesulfovibrionales > BMS3Bbin05 > JBLNHB01. The sequence continues at coordinate 1,201 of JBLNHB010000273.1, forward strand.
TGAAAAAGAAGCGCGAATTTTCTCTTGCGCGGTTTTGGGCGATTGTCGTAAAAGAGTTTGTGCAGATGCGGAGGGACCGTCTGACCTTCCTGATGATGATCGGCATCCCGATCATCCAGCTCATCCTCTTCGGCTTCGCCATCAATGCCGATCCGAAGCACCTTCCTGCCGCCGTGCTCCTGGCCGACCATGGCCCGCAGGGCCGCACGCTGCTGTACGCGATTCAGAACAGCGGTTACTTTGACTTCGTCCGGCAGGTGAAGACCGAATCCGAGGGGCGAGACGTGCTCGCGCGCGGCGAAGTCCAATTTGTCATAAACATTCCGGAGAATTTCACCCGCGATCTCCTCCGGGGCGACAGGCCCGCCGTTCTCATCGAGGCGGACGCGACCGATCCAGCCGCCACCAGCAACGCCCTCGGTTCCCTGCGCATTGTGCTGGACACTGCGCTGCGCAACGATCTCAAGGGCCCGCTCTCCTTTCTCGCCGCCGCCGCCGGCCCCGTCGATCTGCGCGTCCACGCGCTCTACAACCCCGAAGGGGTCACACAGTACAACATCGTGCCCGGTCTAATGGGCGTTGTCCTTACGATGACCATGGTAATAATCACCGCGCTGGCGATCACCCGTGAACGCGAGCGCGGTACCATGGAAAATCTCCTCTCGATGCCCACGCGCCCGGTCGAGGTGATGATTGGCAAGATCATCCCCTACATCCTCGTGGGCTACATCCAGGCGTCGCTCATCCTTGCCGCCGCCCGCTTCCTTTTTCACGTGCCCATGGTCGGAAGTCTCGGCCTGTTATCCGCAGTCGCGCTCGTCTTCATAACCGCGAACTTGGCGATGGGAATCACCTTTTCTACGGTGGCCAGGAACCAGCTCCAGGCAATGCAAATGGCGTTTTTTTTCTTTCTACCGTCTTTGCTGCTTTCCGGGTTTATGTTCCCATTCCGCGGCATGCCGCACTGGGCCCAGGCGATCGGAGAGATATTTCCGCTCACCCATTTTCTACGGATCGTCCGCGGCATCCTGCTCAAGGGCAACGGCATCGAGGAGGTCGTCCTCCAGCTCTGGCAGATCGCGCTCTTTGCCGCAATCGCGCTGGCAATCGGCCTGAAGCGCTACCGGAAGACACTGGATTAGAACATTCTTACGACGAGAAGAAGAGAATCACCACAGAGATCATAGAAGTCGCAGAGAAAGAATCCGCACAGCAACGCGTCTCCTCCGCGCATGCAGGGGTCATGCTGTGTACGCTCAGACACATCACAGCGAGAGCAAACAAGAGAACTTTCGTGCGAACGACATACACCATCTCTTTCTCCGTTATTCCCGATCAATCAACCTGACTCCCTCAAGGAGTTAACTCTGCAAGAGTTGTCATGCCCAATTCAGACCTGTACTCAAGGAATCAAATGCTCTTCCGCCATCCTGTTGGCAATGGCTCCAGTGGCAGAGTGAACGACACCTTCGTCCGATTCAAAACCGACCTGGGTAGTTGAGGAGCCGGACCAGACAAGTTTCTCGGTCTTTGCATCATAGAAGTTTGTCTCAAGATATCCGATGTCGGCCTGGATAATGAAGGCGTTCGATGCCTGGGCGTAATCCCAATAATTGTAATAGTAGCCGGGTATATTCTGATACGTAACACTGTCCACGAGCCGGGTCAAGAGGACCGAATCAAGACCCATTTCCTTCACTTTCTGGACGATGACATCCTTGGTCAGTTTAGCATCGGAGGGAAGCACGAGGTGGCTCGGAATGGCCTCGATTCCACGCTTCTTTAACTGCTGGGCGAAAATATCCTCATAGAGATTGCGGCCGCCCGGCTGACGAAAGATGCCGATGACCAGTATCTTTGCGTAGGGGCTTCCCGAGAAACTGGGATCCTTCCATGACCCGGTAAATTTGGTTGTGGTACAGGAGAGTCCAATGACAACGAGAGCTACGAAGGCGATTAGGACGACGATCTTCTTCTGCATGGCATGTTCCTCACTTTCGGCTGATAGTAACTGCCTCAGACTCATTATGACTTCTTCCGACTGAATTAACAAGCCCCTGCGCGAAATGCAATTTCTTTTGATGGCACCTTTGACCAATCGCTCAATCATCTCACCAAGTCTGCCGGGTCAGGTCCAGTTTATCGGCTCTTTGTAATAATGTTTTACGTTTATATATAAGAAGTTGTATTTTGCTGTTGACTTTCATAAATTATTCTGATATTTTTTAAATATCATACTTTTGTAGAAAAGTCCTTTGTCTCAGAGCAAACCAGGGGAAACCCTGGGACGCAGAGTTTCGGGGCATCATCAATGGCTGATATGCCGGC
>JBLNHB010000274.1:0-6012 GCA_050268805.1 bacterium
ACTCTGTTTCCTCGGCGCCCTGCGGGGATGCCGAGTCAGCTTTCCGGCCTTTTCAAAGAACGGCTGCATTCTTGGAATCTGCCTGTCCAGGTGGTTTTTTACCTTCCCGGGTACCGAATGGTAATAGAGCGGAAGGGCATAGACGATCAGATCGGCATGATCCAGTTTGTCGAGCAGTTCCTTCTGGTCGTCCTTCTGCACACAGAGACCCGGTGTCTTCGTCCAGCAGTGAAAACATCCCAGGCAAGGCTTTATTTCTTTATCATATAAATGTATTTCCTCCACGGAAACACCCGTGCTCTTTATGCCTGCGAGAAACTGCTGGAGATAAAAAGAGGTCAATCCGTTTTTCTTTCTCGGGTTGCCCACGAGAACAAGTATATTCTCCGGCTGTGTCCATCGGTCTGAAAATGTGGGTGATCGCGGGACATCGATCTTCTTTGTCAAGAGTTTTGGGAGAATTCTAAGATGTGTGAGATTTCCCTTAATCGTAAACTTTTTCGTTATGAGCGCCCACACGGGATTTCTGAAACCGCCCGAAATCTCGAGCCAGATGTCTGAAGGGGTGCGAATGGTGACGTTCGGGTTCTCGATAAGCCCTTCCCGGAATTCAGCCTTGCCTCCGGAGAATCTCAAAGAAACGGGGAATCCGTTATCGATGTCAGTAAAGACGAATTGATAGGTTGCATTCACGTTCGGATGTTTTTCACCCTCGAACTGCAGAACCATATATTCGAACAGGGACAATACGGTCTCCTTTTCTGACGGTAATGTTTTCATTGCGCGTTCTCCTTTATGTATCTCACCGTAAAGCCGGTTTAAAGACCATGACAGCTGAAGATAGAAGAGGAAGGACTGTTGCTATCACGCCCATGAAGATTCGCCACGCAACGCGTGCAACAACGTACCCTATATTTCCTTGTATTTATCATGCAGTGGGAAAAAGCGCCTGCCCCCGGCGGCGCACTGAGCTGCGTTGTCCTGAATCGGACAGAGCGGTAACATTATTTTTCGTTATCCTGCTTCGTATAGAATTCCGGATACAATTTGGCAGCGCATTCCGGGCAGATGCCGTGGGTGAATTCCGCCTCGGAATGCTCGCTGACATAGGATTCAATTTGCTTCCAATACCCTTCGTCGTTGCGTATCTTCTTGCAGGAAGCGCAAATCGGCAGTAATCCGGTCAACTTCTTGACGTTGGAAAGCGCGACCAAATGATCATGATAGATCTTATCCCGCTCCTCTTCCGCCATTCGCCGATCGGTGATGTCTTCGACGGCAAGGAGGATCAACAGGGTTCCAGACTCTTCCCGTGCGACCCTTCGTGCATTCAGGAGCAAAATCCTGCGGCCGAGGCTGTGCGCCTCGTAATTGACCTCAAAGTCGCTGAACACTGCGTTTTCCCGTATGATATCCTCAAGCAGTTGGCGGAGTTTCGGCATATTCCAAATACCGTCTTGCAGATCGAAGAAATACTTGTTCTCTATCACATCCGGTGTTGCTTTGAAGTCCTTATAGTACGCCTGGTTCGCGGTGACCACACGCAGGTCTTTGCTCAGTACGATAAGGGGTTCCCGTACGGTCTCGACGATCGCCGCGGCATAATTACGGGATTCCTGGACGCGCAGCATAGCGAGCTTCAAGTCATTGATGTCTTCGAGGGCCACGATTGCGCCGTCGATCCTGTTGTCGATAGTTTTGTACGGCCGTATTGTCATGGAGTACCAGCGGCCCTGCCGATCCTGGATCTCCTGTGTCTTGATCGTCAGTGAGTCGACCACCTCAAGGATCATCCGGTCAAGGTCCGGGACAATGATATTGGGCCTGATGTCGGAAATAGGACGGCCGATATCGCCCGCGATAAGGTTCAGCGCCTTTGCCGCGGATGCATTGAACCGCCTGATTTCAAGTTTATTCCCGATCAGCACAATCGGTATAGCGACGCTGCTTAAGACATTTACAAGGTCATTGTTGCTCTGCGTTATTTCTTCGTTGCGGCTCCGGAGCTCGTCGTTCACGGTGCTCAGTTCTTCATTGGTGGACTGGAGCTCTTCCTTGGACGTTTCGAGCTCCTCGTTGATGCTCTGCAGCTCTTCGTTGCTGGACTGCACTTCCTCATTGAGCGCCTTGAGTTCCTCGGCAGACGCCTCATGTTCCGCAACGATCGACTTCAGGTGCTGTTGTGTGGCAGCAAGCTCGCGCGCCAGCGGCGCAACCTGGTCCTCGTGAGGCCGGCCTTTTATCTTTGCCGGAGCTTTTCCCGGCTTTTTCGAGCCCTGCACGGCGGCACTGTCCTCAAAAATGACCAGAAAATGGCGTTCCCTGGAATCACGGGTCTTAAACGCGATCACTTCAATATTTACAGTTGTGATGGTGCCGTTATGCCTTATTCTTACTCCTTCTTTTCTGACGGCAACGTCTTTTCCAGCGGCCTCGCGGATCAGGACCCGCAGCTCCATGGCGAGGCTTTCTCCCGCCATCTTCATGACATTGAGGCTTGCTTTTCCGGGCTGGGGTTTCAGATAGGGGCTGATGTTCCCGCGGAATTGAAAAATATCCATTTCCTCATTCATGACCAGTCCCGCAGGACTGTATCTGTTCAGGATGATGCCGTCGGCTTCCTTCTGGAGGTCGAGCCCGGGTGCATGTTCTTCCGCTTTTTTCTTCGAGCCGGGGTTCTCTTTAAATCGGCTCCGTCTCTGGTCGAAGCGTAGTCCCGTTGTTGCCGTCTTTTTGGAGTAGATCCTGCTGCTCTTATCGATCAAAGAAAAAAGGTTCGCAAACTCGCCGACAGACTCGGACCGCCCGAGCATGAGATAACCCGAAGGATTGAGGGCATAGTGCAGGATCGGGAGCGCCTTTTTCTGCAGCACCGGGCCGAAATAGATCATCAGGTTCCTGCAGCTGATCAGATCCATTTTTGAGAACGGAGGGTCCTTGATAAGGTTCTGCCTGGCGAATACGCATTGCTCCCGGATAGCTTTGCTGATCTGGTATCCCTGTTCCGTCTTTACAAAAAATCGCCTGATCCGTTCAGGAGAGACATCCTGCACGATGTTTTCCGGGTAAAGACCCTGGCGGGCCTTTTCTATGGCGGCCTCGTCGATGTCCGATGCGAAGAACTGGATCGGAGGGGAAGAGCCCCGCTCCTCGCTCCATTCCGAGAAACACATTGCGAGAGAGTACACCTCCTCTCCGGTCGAACATCCCGGGACCCATATCCGGAGGGACGTATCAGATGATCTGTTCTCAAGGATGCGCGGGAATACGACGTTCTTTAATGTATTGAAGGTCTCCGGGTCTCTGAAAAAGGAAGTGACATTGATAAGGATGTCCTGGTACAGAACCCCGGCTTCCGTGGGGTTCTCCTGCAGATAACGGACGTATTGTTCCAGTGCATCCAGCTTATTCAGGAGCATACGCCGGGTGATCCTGCGCAGGATGGTTGAGTGTTTGTAATAGGTAAAATCAACGCCCGTGGCCGTCCTGATCAGCATAAATATTTTGTTCAGGTCATCCTCTCCCCCCTGCGACATCGGGCCGGTCTTCATGGCGGAGCGAAGGTTCACAAAGGGATGGCGGCTGATTCTCTTCAGCTCAGCGGCTATTTTATCAGGAGGCAGGATATAATCCGCTACGCCGGTTGCGGCGGCGCTTTTGGGCATGCCGTTATATTTTGCCGATTGTTCATCCTGGGCCAGGACGATCCCGCCCTCGGCCTTGATAGCCCGTATGCCCAGAGAACCATCGGAGCCGGTCCCGGAAAGGATGACACCGACGGCATGTTGTCCCTGGTCCTCGGCAAGAGACCGGAAAAAAGAATCGACAGGCAAATGCTGGCCAGGGGGTTCGGCGCGCGGCTGAAGCCGGAGTTTGCCGTGGAAGATGGAAAGCGCCGTATTAGGCGGGATGACGTATACATGGTTGGGTTCCACGGTCATGCCGTCCTCTACCTCACGCACCGGCATGGAAGTCTTTTTTGAAAGGAGTTCGGACAAAATACTGTCTTTGACGGGAGCAAGATGTTGAACGAGCACGAACGCCATGCCCGTATCAGGAGGAAGATGCCCCAGCAGCTTCGTGAATGCTTCGAGCCCTCCTGCCGAGGCGCCGATTCCGACAATAAGAAACGTTTTCTCTTTCGTGCGGCCTTGTTCAACAGGCCGGCTCTTTATCGCCGGACTGGTCGTGAGTTTGAAAGAGGATTTTGCCGGCCCGGCGCTCTTACCGCCTTTGCCGGCAATCGGGCTCTTTTTGAAGTTTAACCGTTTCTTGGCTTCCTTTGATAGACGTCTATCCGGTGATTGCTTCTTGGCCATGTGTTCTTCCCGCTACAATTATAATTGATGAAATCGTAAAACAGAAGCATCAAGAACAAAGAAGCAAGGGACAACGCTGTCCCTCTTATTCCTCTGGAACTTCGTTGCGCTCTCCAATTCTGACCAGGAAAGTTATGAAGCCCTGAGAATCATTACCATCTGGCGGCCGTCCATCTTCGGCGGGGATTCTACTTTCGCGACATCCTGCAGGTCCAACGCTAACCTGTTCAGAACACTCGCCCCAAGGTCCTGGCGAGTAAATTCTCGTCCTCTAAAGCGAATGGTCACTTTAACCTTGTCCCCGTGATCGATGAACTTCCGAACACTACGCTTCTTGAACTCATAATCGTGGGTATCGATCATGGGGCGCATCCTTATTTCCTTGAGTGTGATAGTCGTTTGTTGTTTTTTTGCCTTCCGCAGTTTCTTGCCCTGCTCGAACTTGTACTTCCGGTAGTCCATGATCTTACAGACCGGCGGCTCAGCCTCCGGGCTGATTTCCACGAGATCCAATTCCCGTTCTGCAGCGATCCTCAATGCCGAATCAATATCCATTATGCCGATTTGCCCTTCATCGGCGACAACCCGTATCTCTTTTGCTTTAATCATCCGGATCTGGTTGTTTACGCGGGTCCTGTCAACGACCCGCCCGGGCACAACTCGTCTTTGATTAGCTATGGTGTATCCTCCTTTGCATCGGTAGTTTTTTTGCCGGTCACCATCCCACGGGTTCCGTGCAGAAGAACCGGCATTCATGAATAGTGTACCATGTTCACACGATAAGGCTATTTTTAATATTCTCGATGCAGAAGAGGCACAAAGATCTGCGGCCTCATGAAACATGGCATGCTCCCGATCATTTCAAACGTGGGGGCGGTTATGTGGTATAGTTTAACTATGAAAAAGGCAGCCCCCTTGCATTCTCTCATGGATGATTCCATCGTTCTTCCCTCAGCGGATACCCTCTCTTTCCCTCGCAGGGCTCCCATTATATAGACCACAAGCCCTCTTTTCACAGGGGCTCACGTAACCATTTTTGACAGGCGGGAGAGTAGTGCTTCTTGATCATGCCGGATTTTGCCTAGGAGAGGGCTGCGTGGTTTCAGAAAGAAGGAGACCTCAAAGTTGAAGATGAGCAACAAGACCATGCTCGGAAACCTGCCTCATTTGCGTGCGAGCTTCCGCGGAACAGACCTGGCACAAAAGTGCGCTGTCTGCGAGCCGCCGCTGCGATCGGAATTGTTCAGCAGCGATCAGATGGAGCAGCATGGCAAGACCCTGGCGGGCTTGCACACGTTGAGCCCGGGATATGCCCCTGATCAGCTCCTGGTGCGGCTGGCTGAGAATGAAGGCGTCCTGATCTCTGTCCGCAACCTGCTGGCCGATGCTGTCAAGACAGACCGCCGGATTACGCCGGCAGGCGAGTGGCTTCTCGACAACTTCTATCTGATCGAAGAGCAGATCCGCACGGCCAGGAGACACCTGCCCAAGGGTTACAGCCGGGAACTGCCGCGCTTGCTGAACGGCCCCTCGGAGGGGATTCCACGCGTCTATGACATTGCGCTGGAGACGATCTCTCACGGAGATGGCAGGGTGGACCCGGAAAATGTGAGCAGTTTCGTTGCAGCCTACCAGACGGTGAGCGTCCTGAAGCTGGGCGAATTGTGGGCAATCCCCATCATGTTGCGCCTGG
>JBLNHB010000275.1:0-3225 GCA_050268805.1 bacterium
GTTTACTGGACCTGCTTTCTCTTCTCTTCCATTTTGATATCGAGATGCTGCAGTTTTTCGACCGTGTCCTTCATATCGTTGTATTCCTTGTACATCCTGTTCAGCTCCCGGAGGACCGCCAGCCAGTTCTCGATTTCTGCTGATTTGGCGAAAGAGGGTTGCAGGGCGATACATGCCTCGAGCGATTTCAAAGCGCGCTGGTAGTCCGGTGCAGGGTTTTTATACGAAGCGTAGAGTGATGAAAGCTGGAGGTACGCCTCCGCGCGATCCGATGAATCACCATGCTTCTGGACAATATTCTCAAGCCGTTTGATTTCTCCGGAAAAGCTTCTCGGCTTCACATCTTCGGGGAAGAGACAGGCGCCCTGATATGTCCCTGCGCACTGCAGAAGCATAAGGCTTGTCACGAGTACCGACACGCAAAGAAGGGACATGGATGAACGGCGAATCATGGTGTGTCCTGGTCGGAGTATCGCCGGCAGAATTTCGCCAGGCTTTCCTCCGAAGATTCCCGCAAATCTTTCCGTCTCTTGTCGACCACGTAAATGCTTCCGGGGATGGATTTCGCGTAATGCTTCAGTTCTGCGGCTATTTCACCGATCTCTATGGTGCTTGAGAGTTTCCGATGGGTGTTGGTAACAACGGATATGGATATGGTCATGATGGGGAATCGCATCTCCTGACCCTGTCTCGTTTTTCCAATGATGTAGCCGTTGCGAACATCTTCAGGATCATAGTAGGCAGAGACGTTTTCATCGAATGTCCTGATGACTTCCTGGCAGAGCGCGACATATCGGTCCGGAGTCGTGATAACGACAAAATCGTCGCCGCCGATGTGCCCCACAAAGTCATCCGGTGAGCCGTGCTGTGCCACGACGGTCTCAACGAAACCAGCGGTAGCCTTGATGAGCTCGCTCCCTTTTGCATATCCATACCGGTCGTTGTATGCCTTGAAATTATCCAGATCGATATGACAAAAGGCCAGGGGGGTACCCGAGTCCAGGCGCTTCTTGAGCACATTTTCTATCGCGATGTTCCCGGGGAGTCTGGTGAGGGGGCTTGCGTCGAGATACATTTCCTCAAGGCGCTTGAGCCTTTTTGCCATTTCCCGGAAGGAAATGGAAAGATCTCCCAGCTCATCACGGTTCTTTACATCAGGTATTACATCGAATTTTCCCTCTGATATTACTTTGGTCGCAAGCTTCAGCTTGTGAATCGGTCCGGCAATGCTCCTGGTAATGAGAATCGTTGATAAAATGCTCAGGACAACACCGGTAATGCAGAGAATGGCGGTAATCCTGAATGCCGCATTACCTATGGAGGACGTTTGCAGGGTAGTCTCATTGCGCGCTCTCTGCGCTTTGAGGGATATGGATTTGATCGTCTCGATTACTTCCTCCTGCTTCGTCCTGATATCATTGTCATACTGTTTTGAGAGGGGAGAGCGGGGATTATTGATGTACTGCATGCCGTCAAGAAATACATTGTTATATGCGGCATGCAACGCAGGGAGCTTTTCCACATCAGGATCTTTCATGTCCGGAAACATACTAATTTTCTCCACGAGTTTCGTGAAGTCATTGTTCTTCTCCCAGTAGAGGGTCAGGATCTCCGGTCTCTTCAGGATTGCATACCGGCGGCCGTAGAGTTCCTGGGACAGGAGCGTGTCGAGCATTTTATCCGTTGTCTCGGTCAGCGGCTGATAGGTGGTGATGATCGTTTGGTTGTAAGAATTCAGCCTGTTCAGAGTTGAAAGACCGAACGCGGAGATGATGAATATGAGGATGGTGAGGGTAAGATACCCCAGGAGCATTTTCCTCGCTATGTTGAGGCGAAAGAAAAAGGATATGATCTTCTGGACGAAGGAGTCATCTTTATTTTCTTTCGGTAGTGTAAGCATTCTCAGTCTGTATCCCGATGTATTTCGAGTATTTTAGCATAATCCCGTTTAAGTTTTTCATGAAGACGCCGGAGCAATGAAAACGCGATCTTTCTTCATGAGCAGGATTACAAAACAGGGAAATAACGGGACAAGAAATCTCTTGCCGGAATAGGTGAAACGCCCTTTGAGACAACGCCTATTTCGGGGTGCTTCCCTGAACGGGTTTCCCCGGGGCCAGATCAAGGGGAATCAGAACGATTTCAATTCTCCTGTTTTTCGCTCTCCCCTCTTCGGTGTCATTCGGAGCCACAGGCCGGTATTGTCCATACCCGGCCGGGCTCAGGAGGTTCGGATCGACCCCTTTCTCAATAAGGTACTTCACGACATTGGTGGCCCGTGCCGTAGAAAGCTCCCAGTTGGTGGGGAACTTTTCCTTTATTCTCTCGCCAATGGGGACATTGTCTGTATGGCCCTCAATGCGTATCTGCCGGTCTGAAACCTTCTTCAGAATGCCCGCGACGCGGTCCAGGACTTCTTTGCCGTGCTTTTTGATCACCGAACTGCCGGAATCAAAGAGGATCTTTTCAACCATGCTCAGCGAGAGCTTATCCTTGAGCTGGACGACCTCGATCTCGCCCTGCTTGATCTCTTCTTTCAGTTCTGCGACAAGGTTGTTGTAGGTGCGGTTGAGCTCGGCAATCGCTTTTTCCTTCTCTGCCTCCACCCGTGCCTTTTCCTGCTCCACTCTGAGTTTTTCCTGGGCGGTGGCATCCAACTCCTGCCGGAGTTTTGCGATCTCGAGTTGCTTCTGTTCGGCGTTCTGTTCCCATTCCCGAACAGAATTCGTTCTTTCCGCGATCGTGTTCTGAAGCTCTTTGATCTTGTTTTCCAGGTCTGCGTCTTTCTTTGTCAGTTCATCGATCTTCTGCTGAAGAGCGGTATTTTCGTTCTTCATGCTGTCGAGTTCGCTCACCTTCGAATTGTATTCCTTTGTCGAAACGCATCCGGACAGAAGCAATAAAACCACGACAATGAATGTTATGTTTTCGAACTTCTTCATATATACCTCCTCACAAGTAGGATAAAAAAGACATTTCAAGTTTATCCAAGTTCCCCCGCTTTGTCAACGCCCTGAACTCTTATGCAAAGGCATGGGAAAATGATGAGGTGAGAGGCGATAGTTTTTTGGCTCTCGATGTGTGGTACAATGTGAACGTTATTCAATTTTCAGAGGGAGAACCTGCCGTTCTTCCCGGGAGGATAGGACGTTGGACATTTCCGGGTGTTCTCTGAGACAGGAGGGAACAGATATCATTGTTCCTGATCTCAGAGCAAAGAAGGTG
>JBLNHB010000276.1:0-9337 GCA_050268805.1 bacterium
AAACAGGCCTTGATCAGGCCATAGTAGATATCCGTTATCTCGAGAAAATCCCATGTCCGCTTCCAGTAGTTCGCAGAACTCACGCCGAAAAGACCCGCGGTGATCAGGTATCCGCCCAGGATACCGACGATGTTGGTCAGAACCGCGAGGGAAGGAAGCATGACGATCCCGGAGATGAACCTCGGGACGACAAGATACTTGACAGGGTCGGTAGCAAGCGTCTCGAGCGCGTCGATCTGCTCGGTGACCCGCATGGTCCCGAGCTCCGCAGCCATCGCGGCGCCGGCCCTTCCCGCCACAATGAGCGCGGTCAGAACCGGTCCCATCTCGCGGGTCATGGAGAGCGCGACAACCGTGCCGACAACGGCCTCTGCTCCGAACCGCTTAAACCCTGTATAGGTCTGGAGGGCGAGGACCATGCCGGTAAAGACGGCGGTGATGAAAACGACGGGCAATGATTTTATTCCAACGGCGATCATCTGATGGAAGATGATTTTCAGGTCAAAAGGGGGATAGAACATCCGTTTCAGCACCTTCAGGAAAAGAATACCGATGCTGCCAAACTCCCTGGTGAATCTGATGAGAACACCGCCTATGTATTCTATCGGCCGTGTCATGCCCTCTCCTTCCCGTTATCGGAGATGTTTCCCCACGGCATGGTCACTCCGAAGCAATGTAGTTTCGCCGGGCCCTGATCCCGAGCGAGGTGAGAATCTCATAGGGGATCGTCCCGGCGCGGACAGCCAGATCGAAGGCGGTCAACCCCGATGCCGGGTCATTGGAAAGGAGGATGACCTCGTCTCCAATTTCAACATCATCATGACCGGTGACATCGATCATGATAATGTCCATGCAGACCCTTCCCACAACCGGCGCCTTCTTCCCGCTCACGAGGACATCGGCGTTGTTGGAAAAGGACCGTGAATAGCCGTCGGCATACCCCACGGGAAGGACAGCGATCAGGCTCGGCCGCTGTGTGATAAATGTCCTGCCGTAGCTGATCGGGGTCCCGGCAGGAACTCTCCTGAGCGAAATAATCTCTGTCTTGACCGTCATCACCGGAAGGAGCCCTCCATCATTGCCAAGGGGTGAGTACCCGTACAACATCAAACCCGGCCGCACCGCGTCGCACTGTGCCTCTCTCATGGTGAGGACCGCGGCGCTGTTTGCGATGTGCGCTGTAAGAGTGAACCCTTCCTTTTTCAGCCTCTGTTGTAATGTTGCAAAGAGGGAGAGCTGCCCTTTTGCAAAGCTCTTATCATGGAGATCGGCCTCTGAGAAGTGGCTCATGATCCCCCTCAGCCGTATCCCCTGCGTCAGCCTGATCTCGTCGAGCACAGCCGGAAGTCGTTCAGGCAGAATGCCGACCCTCCCCATGCCGGTATCGACCTCAATATGCACATCGAGGGACCTGCGCGATGTTCGCGCGTGCTCCGAGAAACGACGCAGAGCGCTTTCTTCAAAGAGAACAGGGGTAAGATCATAGTCGAAGAATTCAGCGACATGCTCATTGTCGAAGAAGACAAGAACGGGAGCCCGGATGCCCGCATCGCGCAGTTCGATCGCTTCAGCGACAAAGGCGACGCCGAGGGCGTGGACCCCTTCTCTGACAAGGGTCTGTGCAACGGTAACTGCTCCGTGCCCATAGGCGTCAGCCTTGACGACGGCAATGACCCTGCTGCTTCCGACAATATGCTTGATTTTTCCGAAGTTTGAAAGGAGGCTACCGAGATCGATCTCAGCGACCGTTCTTCTATTCACCTTTGCCGGGCTCTTTTCCCTTCTCTGAAGCATCAACCTTCTTCTTCGGCGTCACGTCTATCGAATCAGGTTCAGAGGTGGCCTTTTTGAAGTTCTTGATCGCCTGTCCTATGCCCCTGCCGATCTCCGGAAGCCGTGTCGCGCCAAAAAGAATGACAACAATGACAAGGATAATAATGAGTTCCTGCATTCCTAATCCGAACATTTCATGCCTCCTTTTCGAATTGCGTCGAGTTCGTCCGGTGTATTGATATTGACGAATGACTTGCCCTGAGGGTCTATCTCCCGTATCTGCCGCTCGTCGATGAGCTGTGCGTTAATCTCGTCCAGGACCAGACTCATCTTCTTATAACCTTTGGTCATTTTAGCATAGAAGGGTTGAATTAATCGCCTGTGGTACAACCCGAGGAGCGGCTGCGGCTTGCCTTCATAGACAGGAACAAGAGCATCGGCATTCCGCTCCCGGGTCAGCAAAAAATCCACCAGCTCGGGGAGAATGCAGGGCATATCACAGGCTGTGACCAGGAACCATTCTGACGGTGATGCGATCATGGCGGAAACGATCCCGGTCAGGGGGCCCCGCTCGGGAAGGACATCTCCGACCAGGTGCGCCCGGTACTTGAAGAACGGCGCGGGATCGTTGGTGCTGATGATCAGATGGGGAACGACCCTACCCAGGACACGGAGCGTCCTCTCGATAATCGGTGTTCCGTCAGCGATAATAAAGCTCTTGCTGTAGGGGAATCTCCTGTTCTCTCCTCCGGCAAGGATCACTCCGGTCATCAGGTATTGTATTCAGACACGGGGGATTTAGACAAGACAATCGGACATGGAGAGCATCCAAATATCTCATGCTTCGCGCGAGAGGGATTTCTCCGGCCCCCTGCTCTCAGACGGAACTCATGCGCCCGAAAGCATCGCGGACCACCAGACGCCTCGCCGTGGCGTAGCCGGAAAGCATGAACGGCGTTGTATGAAGAAAAGCGGCGCGCCCTTTTCTATTGAGAACGATCACCCCGGCTTCTCCTCCGAGAGCCGCAATCCTTCTCAAGGCCCTCCGGCCGGCCTTCAGCGGCGAAAGGCGCTCAAGAGAAAGGCATATCTCCTTTGCCAGGGCGCGTCGCAGGATATCCTCTCCTGCACCGGTGCACGAAACGGCACCAACAGAGTTGTCCGCATAGATGCCCGCTCCGATGATCGGCGTGTCACCAACCCTTCCGGGGAGCATTGCGGCGATCCCGCCGGTAGAAGAACCAGAAGCGAGGTTCCCTGAGGCATCGAGGGCAACTGCGCCGACGGTCGAGAAGTACCGGTGATATACGCGGGTCGTGCGCGATCCTCTCTTCATCGCCCTGTCACGTTTCCTGATGTCATCCAATGACGGTTCCGGCAGGAGTGCAAGGTTCTCTGCGAGAGCGATTCTCCGTGCGCCGACATTCGTCACGATCACGGGGGGCAGACGAAGCACCAAGTGAGCGGCTTGGATCGGATTCCGAATCCCCTCGAGGCCGATGACCGATCCGGCCTGCAGATCCTTTCCTTCCATGAGAGAGGCATCGAGCCTCCTGACACCGTCGAGCTGAAGATTTCCGCCCGCTCCCGCGTTGAAGAGCCCCGAATCCTCGAGAATCGAAATCGCCTGCACAACGGCATCGAGAGCTGTTCCGCCGCTCTTGAGGATCTCATAGCCGGACGAAAGGGCCTCCCTGAGTTTCCCGGAACTCTTCCGTGAAGGCCTCCTGCTACCGGCCCCACCATGAACAAGAATCGTCATGCGATCACCCTCTGCGGCGAAATAAGACCGTGCGCATAATTCGTTCATTGTACCAGAAAAAGCTGCCGGTCATGTCCCGCAATAGGAAATTTTCTTATTGCCACAATACCCGGTTTTCTGGTATAACTAAATAGTGCAACTGCAGGAAAGAATTCCTGCCCTGCTGGTGATTGAGGTGAGAGTGTTGATCCGGCAAATTAGATCTTTTGGGAGCCAGAGTAAGGTTTACGGTGAGCACGCCCCTCTGGGGAAGCCTGAAGTGACCTTCAAGGCGCCCACTTGTCAAAAGAACGGATCTGATTTATCATCTACACCGCAGGGCGGGTATAGAGAAACGGAAAGATAATAGGGTTGTTGATTATGGTTCCAACTTTTGGAGATATTGCCCGCTTCAAGATGTGCGCTTCACCCGGAGTCAGGGGTGGATTTCAAATAGATCGCTATTCAAACCTACACTCTTTTCTGCACTGCCTTCTTTTTTCTCCAAAAGTTTTTCTCCATAATTAGCACCCGACAGGGACAGAAAGAATGGACCTTTTTGGTGCTTCTGAAAAAGAGATGCCCCTTGCCTGGAGACTCCGGCCCCGGAACCTCGATGAATTTTCTGGGCAGGAACACATCCTGGCCCCCGGCCGGCCGCTGAGAAATCTCATTGAAAAGGACAAGATCGTCTCGCTCATACTCTTCGGCCCGCCCGGGAGCGGCAAGACTGCGCTCGCCCACATCATTGCACAGAAGACTGATTCCCAATTCATTTCGCTCAATGCGGTCACCGGCGGCATCAAGGACATCAGGGACGCTGTTTCCGCCGCGAGGCACCGGAGGACCATCCTGTTCGTGGACGAGATACACCGGTTCAACAAGATCCAGCAAGATGCTCTCCTTCCTCATGTCGAGTCAGGAGAAATTACCCTGATCGGAGCATCGACCCACAACCCCTTCTTTTCGCTTGTTCCGGCCCTTGCCTCACGCTCGATCATCTTCCCCTTTCACCCGCTCACGCCATCCGAAATCCGGGCCGTCCTCAAGCGCGCGCTTGACGATCCCCGCGGTATTCAGCATCCCGGTCTCACGGTCGCAGAAGAGGCACTGGACTTTATCGCTTCGTGGTCTGACGGCGATGCGCGCAGGGCGCTCAACATGCTCGAGCTTTCCTATCTCACCTTCCGGAAGGATTCGGCCTCTCTCCACCTGACGCTGGACCTTGTCCAGGAAGCGATCCAGACAAAAACTCTCTATTATGACGAGGATGACCACTATGATACGATCTCCGCATTCATCAAGAGCATGCGGGGCTCGGATCCGGATGCGGCGGTCTACTGGCTCTCCAAGATGATCGAGGCCGGAGAGGACCCGATGTTTCTCGCGCGGAGGATCGTGATCTGCGCTTCGGAGGACGTCGGCAACGCAGACCCCCACGCCCTCACCCTCGCGGTTTCCGCCATGAGCGCCGTCGAAAAAATCGGGATGCCCGAAGGGGCGATCCCGCTCGCACAGGCAGCCATCTACATTGCCTGCTCGCCGAAGAGCAACGCGTCCTATGCCGCTCTCACCAAAGCAACCGAAAAGATCAGGAGCGGATATATCCAGGAGGTGCCGCCTCACCTCAGGGATTCCCACTATTCAGGCGCACAGCGACTGGGCGCCGGCATCGGGTACAAGTACCCCCATGACTACGAAGGCGGATACATTGAACAGCAGTACATGGAGATTCCTGAGAGGTTCTATGAACCGAAGGAACGGGGATTTGAAAAAACACTGAAATACAGAATACAACGAAGGAGGAAACAGGCAGATGTTTAACACCACATACCTCGCAATTGCGCTCATCGCAGGGCTTTTCTTTGGCCTGATCATGACGTTCATCATGAAACTCATGACGAAGTCGAAATATGCTTCCCTCGACCAGGAGAAGAAGCGGATCACCGACGAAGCACTGAAAGAGTCTGAGAAAATAAAGAAAGAAGCGGCCCTCGAGGCCAAAGATATCATTGTCCAGGCAAAATCAGAGCTCGACAGGGACCTCCACGAGAGAAAGAACGATCTGAATCATCTCGACCGGAGGCTCCGGCAGAAGGAAGAAAACCTCGAAAAGAAATCGGAAAATCTCGAACGGAGAGACCGCGATTTCTCAAAACGTGAGCGAGAGCTCTCCCAGAAGGAGAATGCAGCCCGCACCAGGGAAAACGAGCTTGCCGCTCTTGTCCAGCAGCAGAAAGCGGAACTCGAGAAGATATCGGGCATGACCGCCGATAACGCCAGGGTCGAGCTCTTAAAGCGGGTGGAGGAGGAGTCGCGGTTTGATGCGGCAAAGCTCCTGAAACGGATTGAGGACGAAACCCGCGAGCTTTCCCAGAAGAAGTCGCGGGAGATCATCAGCCTCGCGATTCAGCGGTATGCGAGCGACTATGTCGCCGATGCAACGGTGAGTTCCGTCACGCTCCCAAGCGACGAGATGAAGGGAAGGATCATCGGCAGGGAGGGCCGGAATATCCGGGCGCTCGAAGCTGCAACCGGCGTCGATTTGATCGTCGACGATACCCCCGAGGTCGTGACGCTCTCGACCTTCGATCCGGTGAGGCGTGAGATCGCCCGCCTCTCCCTCGAGCGGCTCATCTCTGACGGAAGAATTCATCCCTCGAGGATCGAGGAGATCGTGGAGAAGGTCCGGAAGGAAGTGAACATGGTCATCCGGGAGGAAGGGGAGAAGGCCGTTTTCGATCTCGGACTCACCGGCATTCATCCCGATCTCGTGAAACTCCTCGGCAGGCTGAAATACCGGACCTCATACGGCCAGAATATGCTTCAGCATTCACGGGAGGTCGCTTACCTCTCCGGCATCATGGCCGGTGAACTCGGTGTGGACGTGAAGCTCGCCAAGCGCGCGGGTCTGCTCCATGATATCGGCAAGGCGGTCGACCATGAGGTCGAAGGGCCCCACCACGCGATCGGTGCGACCATAGCGAGAAAGCACAACGAGCATCCCCATGTGGTCAATGCAATCGAGGTCCATCACGGCGACGGCGAGCCCTGCTGTGTGGAATCGGCTCTCGTCGCGGCCGCCGACGCTCTTTCCGCTGCGCGTCCGGGTGTGAGAAAAGAGAGCATCGAGAATTACATCAACAGACTCCAGAAGCTCGAGGAGATGGCCACGTCCGTCAAGGGTGTCGATAAGTGCTACGCGATCCAGGCGGGAAGGGAATTGCGGATCATCGTGAAATCCGACGAGGTGACTGATGACATGTCCGCCCTCATCGCCGCAGACATCGCGAGAAAAATCGAATCGGAACTGAGCTATCCCGGCCAGATAAAGGTCAATGTCATCAGGGAATCCCGGTTTGTCGATTATGCGAAATAGATGAGAATCCTCTTCATCGGAGACGTCGTCGGAAAACTCGGGAGGCAGTGCGTCCGATCCATCCTCCCAAAACTGGCTTCTACCTTGAAACCGACCTATATCATCGCGAACGGGGAAAATGCCGCAGGAGGGTTCGGCATCGACGAATCCTCTGCGGAAGAGCTCTTCTCGGCCGGCGTCCATCTCATCACCAGCGGGAACCATATCTGGGACAAGAAAGAGATCGTCCAGCACATCACGAAAGAAGAGCGCATCATGCGGCCGCTCAACTATCCCCCGGGAGTGCCCGGACACGGCAGCTTCATCCTGAGGGGAGACGGGAAACCCGCCCTCGCCGTCCTGAACGCGATGGGGAGGGTATTCATGCCCGCTCTCGATTGCCCGTTCAGGACCACCCAGCAGGAGATAGAAAAATTGAAGCAGGATACCGATCTGGTCATCGTCGACTTTCATGCCGAAGCAACATCGGAGAAGATCGCCTTCGGTTACTATTTTGACGGCAAAGTCAGCGCGGTCATCGGGACGCACACCCATGTCCAGACCGCCGATGAAAAGATCCTCCCCAAGGGGACCGCGTACATCACCGACGTCGGCATGACCGGGCCTGTGTACTCTGTGATCGGTGTCGAGGTAGACCAGGTCATCGGAAAATTTCTCACCATGATGCCGAGAAAATTCGATACCGCCAAGGGAGACGGCCTGCTCTGCGGAGCGGTTATCGATATTAATGAAAAAAACGGTCAGGCAACAGCGATTCAACGGCTTCAGCTGACCTATCCGTAAGATACGGTGACTCGTGATTGGTTATTGGTGACTGGTCAAAGGCCTTTCACCAACCACCAACTGCCAGCGACTAACCACCGTCCTAAAGAGGAGGATGTATGGAAGCAAGGGTTAAATATGTTGACGGGCTGCAGTTTGTCGGTGAGACACCGTCCGGCCATGCGATCGTGATGGATGGAGACCCGGAAGTCGGCGGCTCTAATACCGGTGTACGGCCGACGGAACTTCTCCTCCTCGGCCTCGGGGGATGCTCGGGCATGGACGTCATCTCGATCCTGAAGAAGAAGAAGCAGAAGGTTGCCGGCTTCGAGGTCAGAATCGACGGAAAGAAAGCGGACGACCACCCGAAAAAATTCACCGATATAACAATCCGGTTTATCGTCACGGGGCGGGACATTTCTGAAGAGGCGGTCAAAAAAGCTGTCGATCTTTCGATGGAAAAATACTGCTCGGTGAAAGCGGCGCTGGAGGGCGGAGCGAAAATCTCTTTTTCCTATGAGATAATCGAACGATAAGGCCCGCTCATTTGGGCCGGTATCAATGGCCCGGAGGGTCAGTGGAAACAGATCTTCAGAGGAAGAGCTTCGGGAACCTGCAGAGACCGGCCGAGATGCACAATTCCAGGCATTGATGCACCATTGTACCTGAGATCGAAGAGGACGCAGTACTCGACACCCATCGGCTGGATCTCAAAATCGAATCCGCTGACCGTTTGTTTCAACTCAATACGATAATCAACAGCTCCCATGGTATATCTGGTATCGTCGGGGATAGTAAGATTCTGTTGCCTGACCCATTTTACCATTCCCCGGAAGACCTGAATGGAGCCGGCAAAGACAGGAGTAGGAATGGCAATTGGTGATCCTGAAGGTTTCGCGATCCGCAGGGAAAAGACGTTCCCATTCTTCCAGACATAATATCCGCCGACTACGCTAAGGTTCTGAGGCGTACCGCGGATAAGGATGTCATAAGGGTACAGTGCATTCGGCGGCGGTGCCAGAAGTTCGTCTTCCGGACCCTGCTCTCCGAGAATCGTCTCGCACGAGAGAAGCAGTGACGGGACCAGGGCCAAGACCAGAAAAAAACAGATTCTATTCATTCCTCTCCTCCCTCCTTTTTTTATACCATTCTCCTGCTTATTAATGGTTCGAGCGTCGAAACAATGTGACCCTTCTCAAAAACAGTCACCCTGCCGGTGCTTTCGGAGACCACAACGGCAACTGCTTGTGTTTTCCCTGTTATGCCGGCGGCAGCACGATGGCGTGAGCCCAATCCCCTGAGCTTTCTTGTCGCGGAAACCCTGGCATCGAGGTTCCTTCCCGCCGCCTCCACGAGACCATGCTCGGAGATGATGATGGCTCCATCCAGCTTCGCAAGCTCTTTGAGGCTCTCAACGACTTCGGGCCGGGTGATCATCCGCTCCTTCCTCGGATACCCCTTGAAGGGGTTAAATACCGCCTGATGGGACAATTGGAGCACGCTGTCCGTATCACCGATAACGAATATCGTTCCGACCGACTTGCCCTCCCTGCCGAGCGCACCGATATCAAGCGCAATATCGACCACAGCCATGACCGTGGAGAATGCCCTGTTCTGTATGAGCGACCGGACTTCAAAGGGGAATTCCTCGCTCCAGGAAAGCGCCAGATCGTGGATCGTTA
>JBLNHB010000277.1:0-2561 GCA_050268805.1 bacterium
CATTGCGAATCATGAAACCGCAGAAGACGTATGCAATCCCTTAGGCCAGTGCAACGATTATGATCTGGAACCCGGCAGAGAACTCTCGTATTATGCAGAGCTCGGCATGAAGTACAAGACATTCAAGGCAGCTTTTTTTTATGAGGGTTTGAGATTTTCAGAATCCGACCATGTTTATATCGGGGGCTCGCGGTCGATATTCCAACCTGAATCTCAGGCTGATATCTTTGGCTTAAATGCAGGGATATCTTTTTAGAAATTGGACCAATTTCTTTTCATACTATACCGTAACATTTCTTGTGACACTCAATGCCTTTAATGAAGAATGATGCTGGTTCTGTTCCTCTCCCGGTCCGGGTTTACCGGGAGGTGTCGGTCTTCTCAGAAACATCCACCCGTAGTTTCGGGGATCTCCTCGCAAAATTCCGCATCTATCTGCCCGACCGGCCCGGCTCGCTCGCCGGGTTCGCCTCGACCATAGCGCATGCCGGCGGCAATATCTCCTTCTTTCATTATGACCGCTCCATCAACAGCAGCAGGGTGGCTGTCGAAGTCCAGTTCCGGCAGGAAGATCATCTCAAGACCCTCATCACCATGCTCAGAGATAACCAGTATGATTTCGAGCAGGGCAGGCTGCTGCCGGATGAAGTGCAGGTAACGGCGATCGAAAATATTCTGGAGGTCAAGGTCCGTCTCTCAAATCAGCCCGGCACCCTTGCCGCTTTCGCACGGCTCCTCGCCGACCATGGGGCAAACGTCATCTACATGCTCTATGACGAGGACATCGACCCGGAATCCTCGGACATCGCGATGGTGACCAAGGACACCGGAGAAATAGACCGCCTGATGAACGCCATGAACGAGCGGGGATACTATTACCGCGTTCTTTACCGGGGCGCTGATGAACAGGAAGCCGCCCACGTCATCGGACTCAAGATGGTCGAGAAGTTCTTCCTCAGATTGAAGAAGCTGCTTCCCACCAGCGGCGTGGACGAGATCAAATCACTGGTTTCTTCCTCACGGGACCTTCACCAGGACCTCGTCAATTTCTATACCGAGGCCGGCAACAACCTCGAGGCAGGGGATGTCTTCGAGAAAGTGCTCACCTTTGCGTCCCGGTCGAGGAGCAGGACGGGGAAAAGCTTTTCCGCCCAGGAGATGCAGACTCTCCATTTCCCGGACGATCTTGCACTCTTCGGGTTCAGGCTCCCCACGAGCGAGAACTTCTATCTTTTTAGGCACGGTGATGAGCTGACGATGATCGATACGGGCCATGGAATCTACTACGAAGACATCAAGAACCTGCTCAGGAGGAAATCCCTCGATCCGTCACGGGTCAGGAGGATTTTGGTCACCCATCCCGACACGGATCACGCGGGCGCTTCAGGGTATTTCGAGGAGGAGTTCGGAACCGAGGTGTTCATGCACCCCGGAAGCAGGGATGTGATGGAGAACATGAACAGGGCATACGGCGTATCAGGGAGCCTCCTGAGTCTGAATAGATACTATACCCGTCTTTCTTCACGGTTCACGGAGTGCAGGTTCCCTGCGAAGATCACCTTTTTCCCGGTCCAGGCGCTGGGCATGGCAGGAGCATTCACCATAATTTCTTCCGTTCCCATCGGTCCTCTGACATTTGAGGTTCTC
The DNA here is from genome assembly GCA_050268805.1 of bacterium. Lineage (GTDB taxonomy): Bacteria > Nitrospirota > Thermodesulfovibrionia > Thermodesulfovibrionales > BMS3Bbin05 > JBLNHB01. The sequence goes on from JBLNHB010000277.1 coordinate 1,648, forward strand.
GAAAGCCATGGGGGGCATACCCCCGGTCTCGTCTTCTTTCTCAACAGAGAGTACGGGCTCCTCTTCACCTCTGATTTTCTCCTGAACATACAGAGTCTCTCTGCTGATGAAAAGGAGCACCTGAGCCTCTACCGGTATCTGCTGACAAATCCGAACAGCGACAATCAGGTCTACCGGAAGGAGGTCGCAGCACTGAAAGCATTTATGCTCAGCCTGAACGAGAGCCTGAAGCCTTCGGGAAGGTCCTCAATCATTCTCCCGGGTCATGGGAGTTACTATCGAATCGAGGAAATGAGCGCATGATGCCCGACGAGAAATCAGGATAGCTCATCATCTGAATCCATGGAAAAACTTTCCGAGTTTGCCATGCTCCTGTTTCGCAACAGCCTCTAATTCTCCGGGATCGAGCCAGACGCCGCCGCAGTCGCAACACTTGTCGATTTTGATGCCGTGGTAGTCGATCTCGAGCAGGTCCATGCCGCATTTCGGGCATTTCATATAGTGGGCTTCCCGGATTTTTTGTTTATCTTCCACCGTTAACTTTTTAAATCGTGCCTCTTCGAGCTTTCTTTTCTTTTCGCACTCGATACGCGCGAAATACTCCTCTTCCTTCTCACTCGGTTTGTCCGCCATGGCTCCCTCCTTCACTGTTGTCACGCGGTCGGGATAGATCCAGGGATATCACCTTCATCCCTGTCTCCTCCCTCTTCCCTGCTTCTATTGTACCTCAATTTTTCCGAACCGAAACATTACAGGTATTTCGAGAGAAAGGCATCCAGTCCCCGCCGGTACCCTTCCCCCGAGAGGAGGAATCCCTCATTGTGACCGCCCCGGATCATGAAGAACTCCTTGGGCTCGCCGGCCTGCTCAAAAAGTCTTCTGCCATGATCAAAGGGGATGATCTCATCGTCAGG
>JBLNHB010000278.1:0-2901 GCA_050268805.1 bacterium
CGACTACGCGAAAGCGGCGCTCGGCCTGGAACCAGCAGAGACAGCGCTCATTCCTTCTCCCTTTGACTACAAGCAACAGGCAATCATGTATATCCCTGAGGGTATGCCCGAACCGAACAGCGAAGCCTATGCAAAGGCCGTTACAGAGCAGGTAGAGTCCCTGCTCAGAATCACAGGAGGAAGAACCATGGTCCTCTTCACGAGCTATGCCCTCCTCTTCGAGGTCGCCGATATGGTCAATACGGATTGCCGGCTGCTCAAACAGGGAGAGCGGGACACCTTTGTTTTGCTCGAGGAATTCAGACAGGACCCGGCAGCAGTCCTCTTCGGGACCTACTCCTTCTGGCAGGGGATAGACCTCCAGGGCGATTGCCTGAAATGCGTTGTTATTACCAAGCTGCCGTTTGCTGTTCCAACGGAGCCGGTAATCGAAGCGAGGATGGAGAGGATGCTCTCTCATGGGGAAGACCCCTTCCGGGAATATCAGGTCCCGAATGCGGTGATGCTCTTCCGTCAGGGCTTTGGCAGGCTGATAAGGTCCCAGGGCGACCGGGGGGTCATCGCTGTTCTCGATACACGGATCATCAGCAAGAGCTACGGGAGAGTCTTTCTCTCTTCCCTGCCCGAGATCGAGATCACCGCCGATCTCAAAAGGGTCTCCAGTTTTTATAAAGAAATCGATTCACCGGAATAAGCCGGCGTCCCCGCAACATGACCTCGGTGACGAACACCCGCGGGACGACCAATTACACCTGGGATGCAAGAAACAGACTGATTGGCATGAATGGCTTTAAACCCGACTGCTCATCGCTAATCGCTTCCTTCAAGTACGACGCCCTCGGCAGAAGGATAGAGAAGACAATCAATGGGAGGACGATAAAGTATTTATACGACGGGGTCGATATAGTACAGGAGATGGAGAACGGAACCGCAACAGTGAATTACCTCAGGACTCTCGCCGTTGATGAGCCATTGGCACGACTTCAAGCAGATGGCCAAGTGAGATATTATCAGACAGATGCACTGGGCACAGTAATAGCTTTAACGGATAGCACCGGAGTAATCATGACGCAATACTCTTACGATCCTTTTGGAAATACTGCCGTGCTCGGAGAAGCATCGGACAATCCCTTCCAGTACACAGGAAGAGAAGATGACGGGACTGGGTTGTATTATTATCGGGCGAGATACTACTCGCCGGAACTGCAAAGGTTCATCAGCGAAGACCCGATTGGGTTGAAGGGCGGAATAAATAAATATTCTTACGTGAGCAACAGGCCTACCATGCTTGTTGACCCATCGGGACTCGCAGGTTGTGGGCCTTTTGGCATGAGTATTCCTGATCGCTGGGGCTTAGGACAATGCTGCAATGACCACGATGATTGTTACAAGGATTGTAAAGGAAAAGCGGACTGCGATAAGAAATTCTGCGAATGCTTGAAAAACAAATGCAATTTATTCGATCCCAGTGATCGAGGCGCATGTAATTGCAGAGCCTCATTTTACTGCAATGCTGTCAAAGGCGGTGGAGGGATTGCTTATTTTCCTTCTTGTGGAAGCTTTCAGTAGTCGAATATTGAATAACTTATGTTAAAGAAGATCTCATATCCGAATATTCTACCGCTTGCGGGAGGCATCATCGGCGTTGCGATGGGGTTAAGTTACTATCTCAGTATTATGATTTCACAGTTATTTACTGGGCGTCCGTCATCGACTTGGATCCTTGGTGTTTTTTGGATGCCTATTTTTCTCATTAAGCCCGTGTTAATAGGCATTTTGATCGGATCAATTGCTTGGCTTATTATTCGTTCTTTTCATCTACCGCGGCCATTGGCATCAACCGAGATTAAGGGTTTCAAAATATTACTTGTTCTTTTAATGATTGCGTCGGCGGCTGCTGGGGTTATAAAAATCACCAGGGGCGGAATCTGACGGCGTTACCAGAGTCCAAACAAAGGGGTCGGGTCTACACCCTTCACTCTGAATATAGACGAACCTCTTGCAAGAATAGAGGCAGGTGGAGCAGAGAGATATTATCAGACAGATGCATTAGGATCAGTCATTGCTCTTACCGACTCAACTGGAGCAGTGAGAACCCAATACACTTATGATCCTTTCGGAAATGTCACGATCTCTGGTGAAGCCAGCGATAATCCCTTCCAGTATACAGGACGGGAGAATGACGGCACGGGACTATACTATTATAGGGCGAGATACTACAGTCCGGATATGCAAAGGTTTATCAGCGAAGATCCGATCTACTGCGCCCTAGTCTTAAACTGCTCTTTTATTTTTGGTCGCGCTATGAAATACATTAAGAGCCCATATACCACGATTGGCCCTGATTGTGCCCTTAATCCATAGAGGGGATCTACAAAAACGAAAACCATTGAAAACAGGTAAACGATATTAAACAGAAAATAATAGAATGTAATCTTTCGCCATTTTTCTTTTAATTTGAGAATATTGACACCTAATATAAACTTGAAGCCGCTGATGAACAGCGCGATTATTGATGTAATTTTATTAACTAATTCTGAGCTGAACCTATATGCGGGAGCATAATTTACAAAGAATTCTTTGTGGAATATCATTGTATATAAGTTAAGCAAGATGCCTGTGCCAGATGTAATTATAAGAAACCATCCCAGTAATGTAACACCCGTCGATCTCTTTTTCTCCATGATTACTCCTTATTTAATTATCCGCATAACAATGATCATACCTGCCCGGCATTTTCCTGACCCCTTGAAGACAACCAGTCTGCATTTCCATGTTAAACAGCGTGGATCTGACCTCTTCCTCTATGTCTTGTCAGTATTAATCACTGTTTCTCCGCCAATAAGAGAAATAAAAAGCGGAATGTACTATTATAAGTACAACCAATCCTATAGCAGCATG
>JBLNHB010000279.1:0-2898 GCA_050268805.1 bacterium
GATCGTCTTGCTGTCTCCGAGACGCCTGAACTCCTTTTCCTGCAGGAATCTCAGGAGCGCCTTCTGAACATCCGATGTCAGGTTAACGACTTCATCCAGAAAGAGGGTTCCGCCGTCTGCAAGCTCGATCAGTCCGGCCCTGTCTTCGGTCGCGCCGGTAAAGGCCCCTTTCCGGTATCCGAAAAGCTCGCTTTCAAGGAGTGACTGGGGGAGTGCTCCGCAGTTTATCGCGGTAAAGGCACGGTCCCTCCGCGGCGAATTGTAATGTATGGCCTGGGCCACCAGCTCTTTCCCGGTCCCTGACTCTCCGATGATCATGACCGGAAGGTTGCGCTGTGCCACCTTTTCGACTTTCTCAAGCACCTGCTTGATGCCGCCCGATATGCCGATGATGTTTTCAAATCTGAACTTGCTGAAGAGCTCCTGCTTGAGCTTCAGGTTTTCCTCAAGAAGAGAGGTATTCCTCAATACCTTTCTGATCCTGTAGAGAAACTCTTCTGCCTCGAACGGCTTCGTTATGAGATCTTCCGCCCCTTTCCGGAGCGCCTGGATCGAGACGTCCACGGTCGCGTGAGCGGTAATGATGATCACGGGCACGTTGGGGTCAATGCGCTTTACGTGATCGAGCACTTCTATGCCGTCCATCTTCGGCATTTTGACATCCGTTATGACGAGAGAAAATTGTTCGTGGCCGAACTCCGCGACCGCTCGGTAAGGGTCATTAAATACGGTTACGGCATGCCCGTCGTCGGAAAGGATGTCCGAAATGAGCCTCCCCAGTCCTTCATCGTCTTCGACAATCATTATGGGTTTTGCGGCCACCGGATTCACTCCTTTTCTACCGGGAGCCGGATAGAGAATCTCGTTCCTTTTCCGGGTTCGCTCTCAACACTGATGGTCCCCAGGTGCTGCTTCACGATCTGTTTTGCGATGGCAAGCCCCAGGCCCGTCCCGCTCGGCTTTGTCGTAAAGAAGGGCTCGAATATCTTTTCCCGGATCTCCTCCGGAATGCCGGGACCGGTATCTTCGAAGGTAATGATCGCCTCTCCTTTGGGATCGAATTTGGTCCCGACCGTGATCCTCCCTGTCCCTTCTATTGCGCCTGCGGCATTCAGGATAAGATTTATCGCGACCTGATATATCTGGTCCTCATCTACCCTTACCAGGGGGAAATCGTCGGGGAAACGGGTGAGGATCTCGACATGGCGGGTCTCGGGGAGATCTGAAGCGAACTGACCAATCTCACCGAGTATCCCGTTAAGATCTTTTGAAACGAGCTTCGGCGCGGGAACACGCGCGTAGCTCAACAGTTCTTCCACGATCTTCTTGCAGCGCCTGCTCTCGTTCTTGATGTCCTGGACATACCGGTAAACAGGCGTCTCAGGAGACGTCTTTCCCTCCAGATAGGACGCATAGCCGAGTATCACGCCGAGGGGATTATTGATCTCATGTGCGATCTTCGAGGAGAGCACGCCCAGCGCTGCCATCTTCGCCTGCTGGTTCAGGGTCTTCTCCATCTCCTTGTTCCTCTCGATGATCTCGATCATCCTGTTGAAGCTTCCGGCCAATTCGCCGATCTCATCGTTTCCGGCGTTCTCAATGCGCCTGTCGGTCCTGCCTCTCTTCACAGCTCTCACCACTTCCATCATGTTTCTGATAGGATTCGTCAGCTTCGATGATAAATAGAATACCAGCGGTACGGAAACAAATGTCGATACCAGCAGGATCAGGATCATATTTTCGACGATCTGGCGCGTAATGAGATTCGCTTCCGCGTAGAACTCGTTCTCATAGGAGCCTACAGCAACGATCCACCCCCACGGCTCGAAGTAAAGATACCGCACGATCTTCATCCTGGCTTCGCTCTCCCCAGGGTTCTTCCAGGGATAACGGATCCATCCGGCCTTTTTCGCGAGCATCTCCTTTATGAAATAATTTCCGTCCGAATCTACCGACTCGGCGATGTTGGCGCCTTCCCGGGCAGGATGGATGGTCAGCGTTCCGCTTCTGTCCAGGCAGTAAATATATCCGGTTGCGCCGACCTTCTTGTCTTTTATGACCTTTCTGATGTCTTCGAAGAATTTCCTCTTGAAGTCGTCCTCTTCGTCCTCGCGATAGGGCCCGAAGTGCTCGTGATACGTGCTGAGCAGATCGATGGTGAACCGGGTCATGTGGTCCAGGTCGGCCTTGCTCGTTTCGGTGATCCCGCGGTATGCCTGACGATTCGCGACGTACCCAATGATGTTTCCGACGGCAATGATCGGGATCACCACAAGTGGGAGCACGAGCAGGAGGATTTTCCATTTTATCTTAAGATTCTTCATAAGATTCGATGGCCCCTTGGGATGTGCGCAAGAGAGAAGCGCACGCTTTTCCCATCATCTGAAATCAGGACAAGATCATTCATACTGCAAGAAATATATCATGTAGGGTATTTATTAAAAAGAAAAAATTGCACTGTTACCCCTGCTTGCTGCCGTAGCTGACCTGTGACAGCCCCTGACCGGCAATGGATTTATTCTTGCTTTTTTCGCTGTCCCGGCCGTGGGAACTCGTCCCGGATATATCGGGCAAGGGCGGACACGTCATGGTGCTGCCTCCATATCCGGACCAGTTCAGCCTGAAGCCGCTCTGCCCTTCGATACCCGGCCACCCGTGCATCTTCGATCACAGCCCAGTTCCCGGACTCACCGAAACGCTGAAGCGCGTCCCTGATCCCGGAGAAAATCTCTCTCCTGATACCGTCCATCAAAGCGACAAAAATGCTGAGTCGCCGAGTGTTTCCCGCCTCAATAATTGCCTTCAGGGGGCCATACAGCGATGTGTCAGCGCGGACATCCTTGATGCCGCGCAGGAAGAGTTCCGTGGCCTTCTCACAACCCATAAAGAGGATGTCAT
>JBLNHB010000280.1:0-6650 GCA_050268805.1 bacterium
ATAACTTATTGGTATAGATTTGAAATTTATTCTGATTTTGGAAGGACTAAGCCATGTTAATCTGCTATCTCTGCGGAAATCTCCAAAAGGAAGAAACAGAAAATGGAGGGATTGACTGCCCAAAGTGCCACGTCCACTACTGTACGGACTGCACCCAGATGGTCAGTGCCTGCTACAGTTGCGGAAAAACCCTCGACACAGCGACATACCCCGGCAATCACTCCTCTCCCAGGGAGGCTGCACGCTCCTCTGATCCAAACCGAAAGTACATCAGGAAAGAGTTCACCGCGACCATAGAATATTTTTCAGCTCCCCTTTCAAAATCCACCTTTGCGCTCAAGGCCATCACCAATAATATCAGTGCTTCAGGATTATGCATGTTCACCATGGATCATATCTCAGAAGGACAGGTCATCTATTTTCCCAAGAGCTTCCGCCTCGGCAACCATACCTCGGCCGTCGTCCGCTGGGTTAAGAAAATAAGCGATACCCTCTACTCAGCAGGACTGATGTTCCAGGAGCACTCGCCCCGGTAAGCCTTAGTACCCTCCTCAAAGCAGTACTGTCACAAATCATTGCCCCCTCAATCCGCGGTCCTCTCACCATAATGGTCGCCGTCCGGATGGATGTTCCTGATCAGTGAGGTATCGAAGATTTCCTCTGCTGATATGCTTCTGGCAATGTATCCGAGCTTTCTCATGGAGGGCACAAACTTGAGGGTTGAATCCATAAAGCCGTCTGTCAGCTGCGCGCAATATTTCGGCGATACCCGCAACGTGTCAATAACGAAGTCTTCATCAACGACACCGACGAAAGATGCAATAATCTTCGCGGCCCGTTTCGGCTCTGACCTCAGGAGCCGTGTCCCTTCCTCATGCGCAAGAAGAAACTGCCGCACCACTTCCTGCCCCTTCTCCAGGAATCCTTCCTCAACAACAATCCCGTAACTCGGGTTCCCGGGCCACAGTTTCGAGGGAGGACAGAGGATGTGACCGCCTGCATACCGCTGGAGGGCAATGGCAAGAGCCGGCGTCCCGAAGGCTCCTGCTATCCGGCCATGGGCCATCGCTTCGGTCACCTGATCAGCCCAGGAATAGTTAATGACCGTGATGTGTTCCTCCAGATCATACCGCGCAAGGCAGTCACGGAGAATTATATCGTGTATGGAGCCTTTCCCCGGAACCCCCATGCTCAGGCCGGAGAACTGCCGCAGGATTTCTCCCAGATCCTTTTGCTCGGGGTACCCCTGGGCTTTTCGGTTCCCAGAAATGACTGTCCCCTCAACATGGCCGCCTGCAACACACTTGATCCTTATACCCCGCGCGATACCGATGATTGCGGGTGGGAGTCCGAGATACGCAAGATCGATCTCTCCCCGTTCGAAGGCATTGACGATCTCCGGTCCGGTGGCGAAGAGCCGCCATTCCACGGCATGACCGAGCGCTTTTCCGCCTCCGCCTTCCGCCATGAGGAGAACCGCCGTATGGTAGAACGTTGAGAGATGTCCGATACGCATCCTCGCTCGCATATCACAACTGCTGAAGCCCTTCTGTTAAAAAGATTAGGCCTGACTCCAAGAGAGAAGAAATAATAATGGTATCGGTTTTATGCTGAAAAAGCAACGACGTATTTTTGGTGATATAATGAAACCAGATCCAGGGCACGGCTCAACATCCCTGTCCGGTCATCCGCTCATGATCCAGAGAGAGACCATCGAACATTATGTTCTGACCGCTTTCCCGGACGCGCGGCTCCTTGAATTCAGGGCCCTCGGTTCAGGCGCGCACGGCACCGGCTATTGCCTGAAACTGGATACTCCCGAAGGCACCCATGACTATGTCATCAAGATCCTCGCTCCCCGCGGCCTCGGCCACGACTATCCCTCAGACCGGGCCGCTGTCTTTCTCCTCGCCCATGCAGAGTATGGAAATCTCCCCAACCATGTGCGGGCGATCGATGTGATATCCCAGATGCCGGACGGCTCATGGAAATCCGTAGGCGGCGGGAAAGAATACTACCTCATCATGGAGCGGGCGGTAGGCACCACCTACTTCGCCGATCTCGCTCTCTTCAGGAACAAGCAGTCTCTTGAACAGGAAGATATCAGAAAGATCATGAGCATGACCGAGTACCTTGCACGCATCCACGCCGTCAAAAAACAGAGAAAGGCCCTTTACTGGAGAAAGCTTCGCGATATCATCGGCCATGGCGAGTGTCTGATGGGTGTCTTCGATACCTATCCCGAAGGAGTGCTCGACTACCGGGAGATGGCCGCGATCGAGAAAAAGTGCGTAGACTGGCGGGCGCGGTTAAAACCCTTCCATCACCGCCTCTCACAGATCCACGGTGATTTTCATCCCGGCAATATCTGGTTTCACGACAGTACGTTCACGCTCCTCGATCGGAGTAGAGGACCTTTCGGCGAACCGGCAGACGATGTTACCGCCCTCACGATCAACTATATCTTCTTCTCGATTCAATATTTCAATGATATTCGCTCCCCCTTCATTGATGCCTTCAGGCTCTTCTTTACCGACTACCTCCGGAGAACGGGTGACCGTGAAATCCTCGAGGTATGCGGTCTTTTCTATGCATTCAGGGGGGCGGTGATAGCCAATCCTGTTTTTTATCCCGAAGTCACGGGGGAGCAGCGGAAACTGATTTTCTCCTTTGTGAGGAATGTCCTTGAGGATACGCTTTTTGATTTTGAGGGCGTGAACCGTTACCTTGAAGGCTGAAACTTAATATAGCCTTCCCAGCAGGTGAGGAGTTCAGCCGTTGCCCTGATGTCCCGTGCGCAATACCGTGCAATGTCGAGATACCGCTTCTCTGCAAAGAGCCGGCGAACATCCTGACCCTTGATACCGTCCTCCTTCGGACTCCTGATCCCGAAGGTCCGGCACCAGATATCGAGACTGAACCTCCTCCTTGTTGCGCCGAAGAAGGAGAGCTGGTCCATGAGGTCAATATGCGGACCATTGTACCGGTTGGGCATGAGATCCCGCTTCGGCCTGATCCGGTGGACTGCGGAACGTATCAGAATGAACGGACAGTCAAAGGTCCTTCCGTTAAAGGTGACAAACTCCCGGTAGAGGGGGATGACCTCCCAGAAGCTCTGGAGGATCGCCCGCTCATCTCCTGCTCTGTACTGTATACCCTCCTCTTCGAACGGCTCAGGGGTGGCTTCGGGGGCCTGGTAATGCACAACCCCTTTCTGGGTATCGGGGTTGTACAATCCAATGGCTATGATCGCTGAGGTCTGGGGGTAGAGGGAGAGGCTGTCCCGTATTTCCTGCTCTTCCTCTTCTGTTTCTGCTGATTTTAAGAAATACTGCTGCGTCTCCTGGTCGAGGGAATCGAAATCCCTCCCCACGGTTTCAATATCAAAGATGACCCTGGACGTTCCTTTGTGCATACGGGATATGAATCGACACGATGAGGAATCCCTTACTGCTTGTTCTCCGGGAATCGTTTGAACTTGTTCCACATCTGGAGCAGTTCCACGGCGCGCTTCAGCTGGGTGTCGTCCTCCTCGTCGATCTTCACGGGCATTTTCTCTTTTTCGTCGCTGACATCTCCGGCCTGGTCATTCGTGAGATGCCCTTTCAGGTCCTTCTCCCGGATCACCACATGGCCTTCCCCGTCCTTGACCGGCAGCTTCACTTCGATATCCGGTTTGATGCCGGTGTTCTGGATCGATACGCCTTTCGGGGTGTAGTATTTTGCCGTGGTGAGCCGGAGCGCCGAACCCTCAGAAAGGGGGATGACGCTCTGGACCGACCCTTTCCCGAAGGTGGTCACGCCGAGGATGACCGCCCGGTCCCAGTCTTTGAGAGCGCCGGCAACAATCTCGGAGGCGCTCGCACTTCCCTGGTTCACGAGGACAATCATGGTAAAGTCATAGGCAGGCCGCTGACCGCGGGTCAGGTATTCCTGTTTTTCGCCCGACCTCCCTTTGATATACGTAACGAGCCTTCCGGGCGGCAGGAACTGATCGGCAACATCAATGGCGCTGTTCAGGAGTCCGCCTGGATCGTTCCTCAGGTCGAGCACCAGAGAGGAGATGCTCTGGGCCTTGAGCTCCTTGAGGGACGCTGCGAGATCGTCGGCGGTGTTTTCCTGGAACTGGTTGACCTTCACATAGCCGATACCTTCTTCCATCACCTTATGCTTGACGCTCTTTATTTTGATGATGTCACGGACGATCGCAAAGTCTTTCGGCTCCTTCCACCCCTCCCGGATGACATTAATGGTAACGGTCGTTCCTTTCGGTCCCCGCATTTTCTTGACCGCGTCAAAAAGGGTCATGTCCTTGGTTGTTTCTCCATCCACCTTCAAAATGATGTCTCCTGCTTTGATCCCCGCTTTGAAGGCAGGCGTGTCCTCGATGGGTGCGATCACGGTGAGGAGATTCTCTTTCATGCCGATCTGTATGCCGAGCCCGCCGAACTCGCCCTTGGTATCCACCTGCATCTCTTTATACGAATCGGGGGTCATATATCCCGAGTGGGGATCAAGGGAGCTGAGCATTCCCCGGATGGCGCCTGCCACGAGGTCTTTTACCTTGACCTCCTCAACATAGTTTTTTTCAACGATGGTGAGAACCTCGGTAAAGGTCTTGAGTTCTTCATAGGCATCATTCGCCGCGCCGACATTCTCTATCCCCCATTTCCCGATAAAAATACCGGCCGATGCAAGAAGCACCAGAAGGAACCACACCGATATCGTCTTGATCACTTTCCTCATTCCTTTCACAACCTCCATTCCTCTCTATCCAGGCCCAAAACTCAGACGTTCAGAAAGAGAAAAAGGCCCGTTCATTCTTTACCGGCCCCCGACGGAAAGTGCCGGATAATTTCCCATCACCCTTTCTGGGCAAGCCATTGAAGCGGGTTCAGCGGTTTCCCCTTATACCTGATCTCAAAGTACAGGGCGGGTGCACTGATTGTTCCCGACTCGCCCACCCTCCCGATCGCGTCCCGTTTGTTCACGACATCACCGGATTTGATGAATATCTCGTTCAGGTTTGCATATACCGAATGGTATCCGCTCCCATGATTGATTATTATAACTTTTCCATATCCCTTAAACCAATCGGCAAAGACCACTTTGCCCGAATAAATACTTTTTGCCACCATCCCCTCATCAGCTTTGATATAGATACCCCTCCTGAAAACCGGTGTCTTGTACTGAGGGTCTTTCGATGAACCGTACGGAATCGCGACCCGACCGTCCACCGGCCAGGGGAGCTTTCCCTTGAGGAGAGCGAACCGGGTGAGCTGATAGGTATTCGTTTCCTTCTCCTCGAGCATCTCCTTGAGCCGGTTCGAGGCTTCGGTGAGTTCATCGAGCATCCTCCGGTATCCCTCCTGCTGACTCCGGATCGAAGCGAGGAGCACCTCCTTGTGCGTCCTCCGGGCGTTCAGTTCGTCTTCCTGTTTCTTGAGGTCCCGCTCCTCTTCCTTCAACCGGGCAAAGAGCGAACCGAGCTCTTTCTTCTTGTTCTCGAGGACCTGGAGGTTCTCCTTGTACCGGGTTATCTGGCGGTAATCGTACTCGGCAACCTTTTTGAGGTATCGTATGTTCCTCATCATCTGGGCAAAATCCCTTGACGACACGAGGGCGGTGAAGATGCTGGTGACCTCATTTCCATATCGTTGCATTGTTGAGAGTTTCCGTTTCAGGTAGTTCCGCTGCTTGGAAAGCATTTCCTGGAAGAGGCTGATATCGTCCTTGACCAGCTGGATTCTCTGTTTCGTCTTTTCGATTTTTGCCTGTTCTGCCCTGAGGTCTCTCCTGGTTTCATCGAGATCCCTGTTGATCCCGTCGATCTGGCTGAGGAATGAACCCTCGAGTTCCTTTGCCTGCCTGAGCTTCTTTTCCTGCTCCCGGATCCGCTCCTGAACATCCCGGTATTGCTCGGTTACGTCAGCTGCAGAGGCAGGAACAATGAAGCTGATGGAGAGAATGATGGGGAAGAGAAAATGCATTCTAAAATTTGACTCTCCCGATGGCCATCATGCTCCCCAAGAGTCCCAGGAGGCCACCGACGAGCGGCAACACCACGAATATCTCGGCAGGGAAACTCAAGGAATGGACAAGGGGGAGGCTCTTGCCGATCTGGAAGAAGAGGACCGAGGAGTACGCAAAGGAGCCGAGAACTCCGATGACGCCGCCGAGGAACCCGATAACTCCTCCCTCGATCAGAAACGGTGCTCGAATGAAGTTCGCCGTCGCGCCCAGGAGTTTGTAGGTCTCGATCTCGTCATTGCGACGGTAAAAGAGGATTTTGATCGTGCTGTAGATGACGAAGATGATTGAAAAAAAAATCAGGCCGGCAACGAAAATGCCGATGACATTGATCACCTTCAGAATCGTATGGATGAAATCGAGGAATCCCTTCCCGTAATCAACATCGTCGGTAAAGGGGATCGCTTCAATTCTTTTAACAAGCTCCTCCACCGCCTGGATGGAAAAGAGATCTTTTCGCACTTTCACCTCAAAGGAGGCAGAGAGGGGATTCTCTTCGAGCCCCTCGAGGACAAACGCAGCGCCCCTGAGGGTATCCTTGAGTTCCTTAAATGCCTTCTCTTTCGAGATATAGGTCGCTGACTGGACAAGCCGCTCACCCTGGAGCTGGACTTTCATCT
>JBLNHB010000281.1:0-10490 GCA_050268805.1 bacterium
TTACTACGAGGACCCTGGGTCTTCATGGCATCGCCACTTTGATGCTGTAGCTTCCGACAGAGACATTATGCATGATCCCGTTCTTCCAAAGCAGGTCGGTCACCTTCGCCTTTGCCTGCTCAGGGACCATGAGAATGAGTTTGGTCCCCGACTGGGACAGTTTTTTCCAGTATTCTCCCCGGTCAGCGGTAATGGTCTCCTCTGTCTCAACCTCAACGAGTGCGAGCACCATGCCGTGGTTTCCAAGAATCAGGTCCGGATAGAGTCCCTTGAACGACTCTTTCTCTTCGCCGGCATGGTTTGCTCTGCTTTCGCGGTAATCACGGGAGAGTTTTTTCTGGAGATAATCGACGAGCCAGTTATGAAAAACTGTGTCATTCTGCATGGCAGTTCACCGCGCTTTCCACCAGTGATTCCGATGAATGTGCAACAATTTCTTTTTATTGATATATACTTTACCTAAGCATTGCCGAAAAAGTAAAAAAGCGCATGAATGGAAATGAAACGGGAAAAACCTCATATTGTGCCACAGTACATGATCTACGGTTTTTTCATCCTCGGTCTCATTTCCGCCTTTGCATTCAGAATCATTATCGTTCTCCAGAGACTCGAACCGGAATGGGTCCGGCCCGTCTGGTACATCGCTGTCTCCGGGTATCTCCTTTTTTTCCTCTACCGGTATGAAATCTCCCGGAAGAGGAAGAGGGCTGTCCGGGAATTCCATCTCATAGAGAAGTTGAAGGCGAATGCGTGCCTCCAGGATGAGGAGAGGGAAGTCCTCATCTACCTCCTCACCTCGATAAAGGTCTCTCTTGAAGACATGAATTACGCTATAATATTTTTGTTGTCCCTGGCTGCAATTGCAGCAGATATCATTCTTCTCCTGCTTCAACGGTGAAAGGATATTTGTTATGAAATTGAGAATAGCTGTTGTTGACGATGAAAAAGACATCCTCGACCTCGTTTCCTATAACCTCGCCAGGGAAGGGTTCGGCGTCACCGTTTTCAGCGAGGGGGAGAAAGCCCTCAAAGCCCTCCGGAAGGACCGGTATGATCTTTTGATCCTCGACCTCATGCTCCCCGGCATCCCCGGCATGGAACTCTGCCGGATGCTCAAGAGTTCCGATGCTACGTCATCCCTGCCGATCATCATGCTCACCGCAAAGAGCGACGAACTCGACAAGGTGCTCGGCCTCGAGATGGGAGCCGACGATTACATGACAAAGCCCTTTAGCCCAAGAGAGCTTATCGCACGGGTCAAGGCAGTCCTCAGGAGGATCCGTGAGAAACCGAAAAAGGAGAGCATCCTGAAATTGAGGGATCTCGAAATCAACAGAGATACCTACAAGGTTGCCAAAAAAGGGGTCCCGCTCGAATTGAGCGCGACAGAGTTCAAACTGCTCCTTTTCCTTGTCGAGCGGAAGGGAAGGGTCTTCAGCCGCGACATGCTCCTTGACGCCCTCTGGAAAGACGAGGCGTTTGTGGAGCCCCGTACCGTTGATGTCCACATCCGGCGGCTGCGATCCCAAATAGAAGATGACCCCTCGAATCCCGTATACATAAGAACGAGGAGAGGGATCGGTTATTTCGCGGACGGGGAAGCATGAAGAAGGGAATCTTTACCCGTTTCTTCGTCTTCTCTGCCATTATGCTCATCCTCTCGATAGTGTTCGTCGAGGTCTATATCACCAACGCTGTAAGGGAAAATTCAATTGAAGGCCTCCGAAAAACTCTCTCCATACAGGCGGACATCATATCCGGTTCCATCCCTTTTGAATCCAGGGCTCCGCTCGATTCCCTTGCCAAACAATTCAAGGAGCGCACCGGTGCGCGGGTAACGATTATTGCCACTGACGGCAGGGTCATCGGCGATTCGGACAAAGATTCCTCCCAGATGGAGAACCACGCATCCCGGCCCGAGATCCAGCAGGCTCAGTTTACCGGTGCCGGTTGGGCGATCCGGCACAGTGAAACGCTCAATGTCGACTTTCTCTATGTCTCCAAGAAAATAGCGCATGGGGGCGTAAATCTCGGCTTTGTCCGTTTCGCAGTTCCCCTTGCCGATATCTATGGATCTATTAATACATTGCGATTGAAGCTCATTGTCGCGGTCATCCTCGCCCTTCTCGCCACCGGCCTTTTCTTTCTCGCGCATACGAGAAAGATACGGAAACTGGTACTCCAGATTACCGATTTTTCCAGGGCCCTCGCCCATGGTTCCCTGAACCGGCGTCTCTTCCTCGAACATGCCGGCGAATTCGGCGATATTGCGGATGACCTCAATACCATGTCTGAGGAACTGGAGCAGCTCGTCTCCCGCTGTAAGGAGGAGACGAACCGGCTCAATGTCATCCTGAAGAGCATCCCTGACGCCCTCCTGATCATCAGCATCCACGGCGTGGTCGAATCGGCGAACGACACCTCGGCAGAATTCTTCGGCAATATACCTCTCACCGGCAGACCCTTCCTTGAGGTCGTGAGGGACCCGGGCTTTCTGTCCCTCATCGATGAGGTCAAGCGGAGCCGATGTGCAGGTTTTGCCGAGCTGAAAATTGATTTCCCTTATGAGCGATACCTCTCGGTCCGGGTTTCCCCGCTCTTCTACAACCAGTCAGAGCTTTCCGGTTTTGTCTGCCTCTTCCATGACACGACACAACTGAAGCGGCTTGAAGAAACACGAAAGGATTTCGTTGCGAATGTTTCCCATGAGATCAAGACCCCTGTCACGGCAATCAAGGGATTTGCCGAGACTCTCCTCGACGGGGCGCTTGATGACAGGGAGAACGCGAACCGGTTCCTCCATACAATAAAATCACACAGTGAACGGTTGAACAGGCTCGTTGATGATCTTCTGACGCTTTCAAAAATAGAGCTCGGTGTAATCAAAATAGAAAAAACCCCCGTCAATATATCTGATCTTATCGATACGGTTATCGAAACCTTGAAACCGGGAGCAGAATCAAAAGGGCTCAGCCTCATGAAATCCCTGAAGGCCGATGAGATCGAGATCATGGCAAACAAGGATAGGACGCTCCAGATCCTCCTCAACCTTGTTGATAATGCGATCAAGTTCACCGAGAGAGGGGGTATCGAAATCGGCACTGACCGGAAAGGCGAACGGCTCTTTCTCTATGTAAAAGATGCCGGCATTGGGATACCGAAGAAGTATCTCCCCCGCCTCGGAGAGCGCTTCTTCCGCGTCGACCCCTCCCGCTCCCGGGCCCTCGGCGGCACAGGATTGGGCCTCGCGATCGTAAAACACCTCGTCATTGCCCAGGGCTGGGAGATGCGGATCGAGAGCGAGGAGGGTAAAGGAACAACAGTCAAGATTTTGATACCTTAAATAAGGTTCTTCAGCTTTCCTGCGGGGATCATTGTATCCCACAAAAGCCGGAAGAGCCACACAGAAATGCTTATTTATTACCCTTTTTCTTCTTTTTTCAGGTTTCTATTTATGTTAGTATTTAGAGCAACGAGGAATGGGATTATGCTTCAAAATAAAACTGAAGACCTGACCGTGCACCCAAAGCCGTCTTTGGGAATTCGTGCGAAGAAAAGCATAGCCACATTTTTTTTAAAAGACTCGCTCGACGAAAACCATCCCTCGCTGATTCACTTCAGTTCGAACCCGCTGTTCAGGCTCGAGAAAAATCCTGAAAAATATGCGCATCTCCTCAAGAAGAAAGATTTGATTCAGGTTGGCCCGATCGTCAACTACTTTATCAGCAAAGCAGGTCACGTCGCCTATCTCGGCGGAGATGCGGTTAAGAATCTCTATCTCCGTGGCAGGAGAAGATATAAATCAGTCAATATCCTGGCCATACTGACCGGGTACGATGTTGATAAATACTCAGGCATAATGAATAACATCATCTCCTCCAATGACGGAGCATTCGCGATGGGGTTGAAATACAGGGTCAGAAAAAACAGGAGTAATGGGTGTTTCAAAGATATCGCTCTTGCAAGATATGTCATAGAACCGAGACTGGTAGGCCCTGAAAAACTGCTGTTTCCGTTCAGGCCGGCATCAATAGAACTGG
Source organism: bacterium (assembly GCA_050268805.1). Taxonomy (GTDB): domain Bacteria; phylum Nitrospirota; class Thermodesulfovibrionia; order Thermodesulfovibrionales; family BMS3Bbin05; genus JBLNHB01. Next base: position 4,041 of record JBLNHB010000281.1, read on the forward strand.
ATCTCACTACCCAAAACAGGTTTTCCCAGGCATTTGGGGATGAAGTAAGACAAGGAACATAACACGCCAATATCCCTGTAGCATTGCGCTGGTTTTTCAATTCCCAAAGATTTTACCATGAGAAAACGTTACCCCCGACGGCTCCGGACTGTGCTCAACGAGGCGGACACCTGGTTCGCAAGGGATATGAATCGAAAAGAAAGGAGAGTGTATCAATCTCATGAAGAAGAAAATACCTAAGTTTAAGAATGAAGATGAGGAAAGAACGTTTTGGGCAACCCATGACTCAACCGAGTTTATTGATTGGAAAAAGGCAAAGAGAACTTTGCTGCCGAATTTGAAACCGTCGGTTAAGACGAGATCTCTTCGCCTTCCCGAAGCAATGCTTGAAGAATTAAAGCTGCTGGCGAATAAAAGAGATGTGCCCTATCAATCGCTGGTAAGGATTTTCTTGGCGGAACGCATTGAGGAAGAACTCGATGCATGCTCCAAGGCTTAATCGAGTAAGGGAGGGTTGCAATGACCATCCTCCCCATACATTCAGACATGAAGATTTATATCCGCAATCGATACGCGGTTTGTTTCGCCTGACCGCCTTGCTTCTCTCGGCTGCGCTGACTCCCACCTAAGTAGAAGTTCTTGTATGCTGTTGCATGCCCTTCTTCGACATCCCAAAAAATATTCGGACACTCAAGAGAATCTGAAACCAGCTTCAAAATTTCATAGCCATGTAACATTCCTGTAACAATTGCCCCTTATACTAAGTGGACTTAGGAAGTAGCAAGATGAAAAACTCAATCAGGAAAGGGAGGTTTTACATGTTGAAAAAGATCCTTTTGGTTCTTTTCTGTTTCATGGCAATTGCTTCAATCAGAGTGATCACGGCAGACGCAGCGGAAAAGTTCGTTAAAATTGACGGCTCGAGCACAGTGTATCCCATAAGCGAGGCCGTTGCAGAGGAGTTTCAGAAGATCAAGAGGGGCGAGGTAAAAGTCACGGTCGGCATCTCAGGCACCGGTGGGGGGTTCAAGAAATTCTGCAGAGGTGAAACCGACATTTCCGATGCATCGAGACCCATCCTCCAGAAAGAAATCGATGTCTGCAAGGAGCAAGGGATCGAGTATATCGAGGTTCCCGTTGCCTACGACGGTCTTGCGGTAATGGTGAATCCGAAGAATGATTGGATCAAATCACTCACCGTTGCCGATCTCAAGAAGATGTGGGAGCCTGCTGCTCAGGGAACAATAACCAAATGGAACCAGGTGAGACCTGAATGGCCTGATGCTGCCCTGAAACTCTTCGGACCCGGTGCGGACTCAGGAACCTTCGACTACTTCACCGAGGCGATCATCGGGAAATCAAAATCCTCGCGAGGAGACTTTACCGCCAGCGAAGACGACAATGTGCTCGTTCAGGGAATTTCCGGTGACAGGAATGCCCTCGGATATTTCGGTCTCGCCTACTATGAGGAAAACAAGGACAAGCTGAAACTCATCCCCATCGACGGCGGCAAGGGTCCGGTGTTCCCCTCTGAAAAGACGGTCATGGATGGCTCCTACGCCCCTCTCTCGAGGCCGCTCTTCATCTACATTAGCAAGAAGTCCGCGGAGAAACCGGAGATCAGGGAATTCGTCGATTTCTATCTCAAGAATGCCCAGAAGCTTATTCAGCAGGTAAAGTACATCCCCCTTCCTGACAATGCCTACAAGCTCGCCCAGGAGCGCTTTGCCAAGAGAAAGACCGGCTCGATGTTCGGCGGCCAGGAGAAGGTCGGTTTCAAGATTGAAGACCTCCTCAAGCTCGAAGAGAAAAAACAATAACCAGAGGCACAAAAAATAAAAAGGCGTGTTCGACACGCCTTTTTATTTTTCAAACGCCGTGAACCTGGTAAATTTTTCCCAATACCGAAAGATAGCTATGCTACAATGGACAGTGAAACGGAAAAGATAGGGGTTCTCTCTCCTGCACTGGAAACGGGGGGGACTGTTCGGCGTGCACAAGCACCAGGCCAAAAAAATCAGGGAAGGCGCCATCGAAACTGTTCTGTTTCTCAGCGCCCTCTCCTCGGTATTCATAACCGTCAGTATCGTGATCATCCTCTCCTATGAATCCTTCGGTTTCTTCAAAGAAGTGTCGCTCAAGGAATTTTTCACCGAGAAGCAATGGACGCCGCTCTTCGCAGAGCCGAAATTCGGGATCCTTCCCCTTGTTATGGGAACGGTCCTGACAACGAGTGTCGCCCTCATCGTTTCGTTGCCCTTAGGGCTCCTCACGGCTGTCTATCTCAGCGAGTATGCACCTCACCGGGTGCGGGAGATCCTGAAACCGATCCTCGAACTCCTCGCTGCGGTCCCGACAGTCGTGTATGGGTATTTCGCACTCCTCTTCCTTACCCCCATCCTCCAGAAATTCATCCCCGATCTTTCCGGATTCAATGCCCTGAGCCCGGGCATCATCATGGGCATCATGATCATTCCCTATGTGAGCTCGGTGAGCGAGGATGCGATGATAGCGGTACCGATGCAGATCAGGGAGGGCTCGTATGCAATGGGCGGAACCAAGTTCCAGACCGCGTTCAAGGTCGTTATCCCTTCGGCCTTTTCCGGCATTGCGGCAGCGTTCATTATCGGCATATCCCGTGCAATCGGTGAAACGATGGTCGTCGCCATAGCAGCCGGAGGCCAGCCGAATTTCACCACCAATCCGCTCGAGCCGGTACAGACCCTGACCGCGTACATTGTCCAGGTGAGCCTCGGCGACGTTCCTCACGGTACGATTGAATACAAGACGATCTTTGCCGCAGGCATGACCCTCTTTTTCATGACCCTCGGTTTCAACATCCTCGGCTTCTGGCTGAGAAAACGGATACGCGAGGCATACTGATGAAGAATGATGTAAAGAAACAGATCCAATACAACAAGCTCCGGAACCAGGTCTTCCTGGTCGTCGGACTCCTTTCGACCCTGGTCGGCCTCGTTCTCCTCGCGGCGCTCATGATCGACCTCTTCATGGACGGGTCTTCCCGCTTGAGCTATAAGTTCCTGACGTCCTTTCCATCCCGTTTCCCGGAGGAAGCGGGAATTCTCTCTGCATGGGTCGGCAGCTTTCTCCTTCTTATCGTTACCGCTGCCGCCGCGATCCCCCTTGGGGTAGCCGCCGGCATTTACCTCGAGGAATATGCACGGAAAAATTGGCTGACCGACATCATAGAAATCAACATCGCGAATCTCGCGGGCGTTCCCTCGATCGTCTACGGCCTTCTCGCGCTCGGCCTGTTCGTCTACTTTTTCAAATTCGGTGAAAGCGTCCTGACGGGAGGCCTGACGCTCGCCCTGCTCATCCTCCCCATGGTCATCATGGCGACACGGGAATCGATCCGGGCGATTCCGAGGTCGATCCGCGAAGCGTCCTATGCATTAGGCGCCACGAAGTGGCAGACCGTGCAGTGGCACATCATCCCGTACTCCACCGGCGGAATCCTTACCGGGATCATCATAGGGCTCTCGCGGGCGATCGGTGAGACAGCGCCGATCATCACGGTCGGCGCCCTGACGTTCATCGCCTTTCTCCCCACATCTCCCTTCACCTCGGAATTTCCCTTTATCTCATTCAAATGGCTCCTCGATCCATTCACGGTCATGCCCATTCAGATGTTCAACTGGGTCTCGAGGCCTCAAAAGGGGTTCCAATTGAATGCCGCTGCAGCGGGTATTATTCTCATGGTGATGACGTTGCTCATGAATGGCATTGCAATCTATATCCGCTACAAGTTCAGGAAAAAAATTAAATGGTAATAGAACCGTTCAAGGCGGAAGCCCGGAACCTGCACTTTTACTATGGCGATGTTCATGCCCTCAAGAACATCAATATCCCCATCCTCGACAAAAAGGTGACGGCCCTCATCGGTCCTTCGGGGTGCGGGAAAACAACCTTTCTCCGGTGTTTCAACCGGATGCACGACCTCTACCCCCACAACCGGTACCAGGGGGAGATCATCCTTTACCCTGAAAACATGAACATCGTTTCCTCCGATGTGGACCCGATCGAGATCCGGATGCGGATCAGCATGGTTTTTCAGAAACCGAACCCGTTCCCGAAATCGATCTATGAGAATGTGGCGTACGGCTTGCGGGTGAGGGGGGTAAACAGGAAAAGCGTCCTCGATGAGAAAGTCGAGAAGTCCCTCAAAGGCGCGGCCCTCTGGGACGAGGTGAAAGACCGGCTCAACGGTCTGGCGTTCGACCTGTCCGGAGGCCAGCAGCAGAGGCTTTGCATCGCGCGTGCTCTCGCCACAGACCCTGAGATGATCCTCTTTGACGAGCCCACATCCGCCCTCGATCCGATAGCAACTTCGAAGATCGAAGAGCTCATCATCGAATTGAAAAACAGGGTCACGATTCTGATCGTCACCCATAACATGCAGCAGGCGGCCAGGATATCGGACTGGACAGGATTCATGATGCTCGGCGAGCTGATCGAGTATGATAAAACAGATAAGATATTTACGAATCCGTCCCAGAAGCTGACCGAAGATTACATTACGGGGAGGTTTGGCTGATGTCGGTAAGAACAGAAGAATTGAACAATCTCAAGGGCTTGCTCCTCCAGATGGCAGGCCTCGTCGAAACGGCGATCAGGGATTCTGTCCGGTCGCTCACAGAGCGGGACTCTTCTCTTGCCGGCGCCGTGATCGAGAATGACCGCAAGATCAACGCCCTCGATGTAAAGATCGACGAGGAGTGTATCCGGCTCCTTGCCCTCAAACAGCCCATGGGAAAGGACTTGAGGTTCATCACCACAGCCATGAAGATCACCACTGACCTCGAGCGGATCGCCGACAATGCCGTCAATATAGCCGAGAGAGCCCTCGAATTGAACGAAGAGCCGCTCCTGAAGCCCTACATCGACATCCCGAAAATGAGGGATATTGCATCCGGCATGATCAGGGATGCCATTGACTGTTTCGTGAACGAAAACACGAAGCTTGCGCGGGATGTCATCATGCGCGATGACGAGGTAGACGAATTGAACAGCTCGGTCTTGCGGGAGCTCATGTTCATCATGACCCAGGACCCTTCAACAGTCACGAGGGCGATGAAGATCAGCTACGTATCAAAATATATCGAGCGCATCGCCGATCATGTAACGAATATCGCGGAGATGGTCATCTATATGGTGGAAGGCAGGATCATCAGGCATCTGCCGCCCGAGGAGATCGATCCTGATACCATCATCAAGCCTCCATCGCCTCTCCATTGATTGCCTGATTGTTAGGCAACAATGATGAAAAATGAGGCAATTTCTCCCCGTTGCTGCCAAGATAAAGCTCTATTTTCCGAATAGTTATAAAGAAATCCCTACTTTTTATTGCTGGCATATTCTTTGTATTTATTAAACCGGAAGGAGGCCGGGAGAACATGAAAAAAATCGAGGCTATTATAAAGCCCTTCAAGCTCGACGAGGTAAAAGACGCCCTGAATGAGATCGGCATACAGGGAATGACCGTGACCGAGGTGAAGGGTTTTGGAAGACAGAAAGGACACACCGAGTTGTATCGCGGGGCTGAGTATGTCGTCGACTTTATTCCCAAGATAAAGATCGAGATCGTTACAGCAGACGCCATCGCAGACAAGGTTGTCGAGACAATCAAGAAAGCTGCAAAGACCGGGAAGATCGGCGATGGAAAAATATTTGTGTATGAGGTTGAAAACGTTATCAGAATAAGAACCGGAGAAACCGGAGAAACAGCAGTGTAATAACAACAGGGTTTGGGGGTTAGGGATTAGGGGTCGGTTAAGAACAATTTGTTTTGCCAACCCCCAGTCCCCAATCCCCGACCCGCCTATTGAAAAGGAGGAAGCACATGACACCCAAGGAAGTATTAAAGATGGCCCAGGAAAACAAGGCGGTCATGGTTAACCTGAAGTTCCTTGATTTTCCCGGGATCTGGCAGCACTTTGCCGTCCCGATCGACGAACTTACCGAAGAGGTATTCGAGAGCGGTCTCGGCTTTGACGGCTCATCCATCAGGGGGTGGAAATCCATCCACACCTCCGACATGCTCGTCGTCCCTGATGCTTCAACAGCCTTCATGGACCCCTTCATGGAATACCCGACGGTCAGCCTCATCTGCAATATCGTCGACCCGATCACCAAAGAGTACTATTCGAGGGACCCCCGCTATGTTGCCCAGAAGGCTGAGGCTTATCTGAAATCGACCGGCATCGGTGATACGGCATACTTCGGTCCCGAGGCGGAGTTCTTCATCTTCGACGGTATCCGGTATGACCAGAATTCCCACAGCGGCTACTACCACATCGAATCCTCTGAGGGCATTTGGAATTCAGGCCGTGAGGAAAATCCGAATCTCGGGTACAAACCGAGACACAAGGAAGGCTATTTCCCGGTCCCGCCCACAGACAGCCAGGTCAACCTCAGGACCGAAATGGT
>JBLNHB010000282.1:0-6302 GCA_050268805.1 bacterium
AGAAGGGTTATAGGGCTATCCATGAGTGATAAGCTCTCCCAGGCGCTCGCCTCTGATGCGCTGAAGGCTGCAGCAAGCAGGCAGAGCCCTCCTGAGGGGTTGATTCACCACTCTGATCGAGGCAGGCAGTACGCAAGCTATGCCTATCAGGAGCTTCTCAGAGAGTACGGCATTACTCCGAGCATGAGCAGAAGCGGTAATTGCTATGACAATGCCTATATGGAGTCGTTCTTCGGAACGCTCAAAACGGAGCTGGTCCATGGTGAGAAGTACCGGTCAAGGCTCGAGGCAAGGCTTAGTATCTTTGAGTACGTGGAAGTGTTCTATAATCGTCAGAGGAGACACTCGGCATTGGGGTACAGGAGCCCAGAGCAATATGAGCTCCTTGATGAAACTTAACCAAGTGTCCATTTTCCCGGGGCAAGCTCAAACGAAAATCTTCATTGTTGCATACTCTTGAACCACGTTTGTTAGTCGGTGTTCTTAGCATTCTGCCACAAAAGCATGTTACCTTTCGAAAGTCGCGGCAAGTCTCGATCTGCAATAACAGTTTGTTTATGAGGTGAAGCCAACAATTCTTGAGCTGCATTGTTTAAACCGGAGCATCGAAGAGTCTCATGCTCGCCTCTCTTCCCTGAATTTCGCGAACTCCATGAGAACCTTCAGGACAATGCGAGCGCCCTTCACGAGATCGGAGACGGCAATGAACTCATCGGTTGAATGAACCTTCTGCATGCCGTTGGAGATATTCACCGCCTGTATCCCTCTGCATCATTGATGCCCATCAGAGCAAATCGGGAGAATAACGCCTCAGACAGTCCTACAGACTTTGTCCTACAGCTCTTGACTCCGTAGAAATACGGTGTTAGCTTTTGATTAGAGGAGCACTGAGACATCAAGAGTCCTCTCCGAAAATCCCCTTGGAAAGGAGGTGAAGTTCGATTTTTCGGCGCGGTGTCCGCTTCGTCTCATCGAGAATGACGAACAATAATAAGAGAAGGTTCATGCGTGAAATGTGATTCACAAAGAAGGAGAAAAAAAGGAGGAATGATGAGTACCAGGGAAAAAATAATAATGATAGTCTTGGCCCTTTCTGTAACGGCCCTTGTTTTTTATTCCTGCGGCGGAGGGGGAGGCGGCGGGAGTTCGTCTACTCCGGCCGGAACTTCGGTCACGACATCGGGCATCATGACCAAGGGAAGTGTGGACATAAACGGCATGAAATTTCAGATTCCAGCAGGCGCTTCCATTACGGTCGATGACAGCCCCGATCTGACCGAAAATGAGCTGCAGGACGGGATGTATGTTCATGTGAGGGGCTCACTGAGTGGGGACGGGGTCAATGGCACTGCTTCGGTGGTAGAGGCCGAAGACATTGTGCAGGGACAGGTGGAAAGCGTGACACCGCCTGGTACGTTTGTTGTCCTGAAGCAGACCAGCGTGGTCGATGCGCAGACTGTCTATGCCGGCGGCTACGCCGAATTTGCAAACATTCAACTAAATCAATACGTGAAGGTTCATGGGGTGCGCGATGCAGACGGCGTCATTCACGCGAGCCGGGTTCAGCTCCTAACAGGCTCGCCGGACAGCGAGATCAAGGGCATCGTGAGCAACAAAAGCGGGAGTACCTTCAACATTTGGGCGCTCATTGTGGATATGACCAATGCGCAAATCGAGCCTGACGGTGAAACGATTTCAAACGGCGACCCCGTCGAAGTCGAGGGCGCTTATAATTCGGGAACGCTCACCGCAACGAAGGTCGAACGCGAAGACCTCGAGGATTCTGAATTTGAAGTCGAAGGAGAAGACATCAGTGTCTATGGGTACATATCCGGTTTCACCTCGCCATCCGCGACCTTCATGGTCAACGACGTGACTGTCCAGGTGACCGGTGCCACGATGTATATCAACGGCACAGTGGCAAACCTCGCCAATAATGTGAAGGTCGAGGCGGAAGGGCTGATGCAGGCAGGGGTGCTCGTGGCCCAGAAAATAGAGTTCAAGTAGCATGTCAATGAAGGAGGCCCCTCGGGGCCTCCTCATTTCCCCGCGTGTTAAGAATCGCTATCCTTAGCCCTTTCCCCGCATGAATTCCGAAAAATCCGTGAGAACCTTCAGAACGATGAGAGCACCTTTCACAAGGTCCTCTATGATAATGGGCTCATCAGTGGAACGGACCTTGTGCATGCCGTTGGAAATAAGCCTCTCGTGAAAATAGTTTGCCGGTATCAAGTGGTATAATTCTAAGCGATCAGGGCATCTTGGCTTAGCAAGGCGACAATGGGAGTCCGGCCGTGCTGATCAGAAGATACAAGGAGTTGGAAAAATCATGACCCGAAAGAGAAAGTGGCTTGTCGGAATAGGCGCAGGCCTGTTGCTGCTGGTCGTGTTAGTGAGCACAATCGACTGGAATAATGCTCGGCCGCACATAGAACGCCAACTGACGAGGGCGACGGGCAGAAGCGTTAAGATCAACGGTGATCTCGAGGTTCATCTTTCGCTCTGGCCGCGCATCATCGCCAACGACATCGCCATAGGCAACGCAGCATGGAGTATCGATCCGACCATGGCGCAGATCAAGCGCCTCGATTTCACGATCAGCATACCCAAGCTCATGATCGGCCGCCTGTCATTTCCTGAGGTGTCCCTGTCCGACGTTCATTTGGCGCTCGAAGTAAACAAAGACGGCACACCGAACTGGGTTTTCGGTAAGAAAGGCAAGCGAGGGGAATTCCCCAACATGGATTCGCTTTCCATCGATAACGGAACCGTCACGTTCCGCGATCCGGAAGCCTACACCGACCTGTCATTCCTGATCAATACGTTAGCCGCAGAGGGCGAGCAGGACACCATTGTCGAAGTCAAGGGTAAGGGCAAATTCAGAGGAATGGAGACCAAGCTCAATGCGCGCGGCGGAGCATTGCTTGCGCTGCGCCGAGCCGACCGGCCGTACCCGATCAAGGCCACCCTGCAGGTGGGCATGACCAAGGCCACTATCAGCGGAACGCTGCTCGATCCACTTCACCTGAAGAAAGAGAAGGTGAATTTCGTTCTTGAAGGAAAGGATCTTGAGCAGCTGTATACGATCACGGGCGTACCTTTTCCGCCGACACCTGCGTACAGGCTATCAGGCTACCTGACCCGTACCGGCAACGTCTGGACATTCAAGGGCATCGAGGGGAAAGTGGGAAAGAGCGATTTGAATGGAGATCTATCAGTGGACGGGAGCAAGACTCCCCAACTGATCACCGCCGACCTGAAATCCCACAGCCTGGAATTGAAGGACTTGAGCGGATTTATCGGCGCAACCTCCGGCAAAACGACGCGCGACCGAGTGCTTCCGACCGTGCCCTTCAACCTCGAAAAGATTCGGGCTGCGGATGCCGATGTCCGTTTCAAGGGAGAGAAGATCATTACCGAGAACCTGCCGATCGAAATGATGGACGCTCATCTCGTCATAAAGGGCGGCATGCTCAACCTTGCGCCCCTGGACTTCGAAACTGCCGGCGGCCATCTGGTCACGGCGGTCACAATGGACGGGCGAGGATCACACATCGTCACTCATGCCGACATCACGGCAAAGCGCCTGCACCTCGATCAACTGTTCCCGCCCTCGAACCCGACCGACTCCAGCCAGGGCATCATCGGCGGTCGCGCAAAACTCGACGCCACAGGTGACTCGATTTCTCAAATGATGGGAACGGCGAACGGTGAGGCGGCGCTGATCATAGACGGCGGCAACATCACCGAGCTGACGCTCAGATTATCGAACCTCGACTTCGCAAACTCGTTACTGGTGCTGGTAGGCGGCGACAAGAATGTCCCGATACGATGCGCGGTCGCGAACTTCAAGGCCGTTGACGGGAATTTCAATGTCCAGGACCTGGTGCTCGACACGCCCAAGGTTAACGTCACCGGCGACGGCAGTGTGAACTTTGCCGATGAATCTCTGCACCTGAGATTGGTATCGCAGTCGAAGGGGTTCAGCCTTGTATCGCTGCGAGGCCCGATCATCGTCACCGGCACGCTCATAAAGCCAAAGTTTAAGCCCGGCACGAAGGTGCTGACGCGCGCCGGCGCCGCGGTGGGTCTTGCCGCTCTGACCGTGCCCGTGGCCGGGCTGATTCCGCTTCTCGATTTCGGCGATAAAAAGGACAGCAACTGCGCCGCATTGATGGATCAGGCCAAGTCGGATGCCGGGATCAAACAGAGCGATATCGCGCCGCAGCGAACGAAGGAAGCCCACCCTGCCCCTTAAGACCGACAGTCCACCCCTCCTGAAGAAAATAAGAGCTTTTCACTCGTGATGATCGTTTCTTGCGCAAAGGCCCCGCGAGACCGCGTTCAAGGCAACGCCGGTCTCATACTCCCCTTTCTTCCCTGAATCCCGGAAACTCCGTGAGAACCTTCAGGACGATGAGAGCGCCTTTCACAAGGTCGGATATGGCAATGAACTCATCATTCGAATGGACCTTCTGCATGCCGTTGGAAATATTCACCGCTTTGATTCCCTTCCCGTTGAACACATTGGCATCTGACCCGCCGCCTGATACAACCAATGACGGCTCGATCCCGCATACCGTGTATACGCCGCAGAGGAACTGTATGAACGAATCATTCTCCGTGATTTGAAATGCCCGGTATTCCTCTTCCTCTCTGATATCCAAACGGACCCTGCGTTTTTTCGCGATCGTTCGCGCCGTATCAAAAATCGTCTTTTTCGTCCTCATGAGGTCCTCTTGGTCAAGGCTCCTCATCTCGCCGTGGATGCTGACCTCCCTGGGCACGACATTTGTTGCGGTCCCTCCATGAATCATGCCGATGTTTGCAGTCGTCCCCTCATTGATCCTGCCATCCGGTATATTCGCGATGATCTCGGCAGCCGCCTTGATCGCGCTCAGTCCCTTCTCGGGCTCGATGCCGGCATGGGCTGATTTCCCGATTACCTTCATCTCATAGGTGAGATGGGTGGGAGCGGCGATAACGAGGTTTCCCACGGGTCCGCTCGAATCGAGGATGAGGGCATGCCTGCTTTTGAGACCCTTGAAATCCAGGTTCTTGGCGCCGTGAAGTCCCTTTTCCTCCGCAGAGGTAAAAACAATCTCGATGTCACCATGAGGGATTCCCTTTTCCTCCAGAAGAGTGATCGCCTCGATGATCTGAGCGAGAGCGCTCTTGTCATCCGCGCCGAGGACGGTGGGACCTTTTGTTCTGATGATACCGTCCTCAATACTGTAGAGAACGCCTTCAGCCGGCTCAACGGTGTCCATGTGTCCGCTCAGGAGAATCGGCATGCCGCTCTTTCTCCCTTTCTTGGAGGCGATGATATTCAGCGCCCGGCCATAGTCCTGGATCTCAACCCTGCATCCCGCCTGTTCCAATTTTTGTGCGAGAACATGAGCGATCTCTTGTTCTCCGAAGGAAGGAGCATTGATCTCAACGAGTTCAAGAAATGTCCGGAGGATTCTCTCCTGATCGACAGCAAACACACTATTCATCGCACATTCCCTTTATGAATTGAAAAGAATCATTAGTAATCTCCCCTCCCCCTCTTTACATCAAGAGGGGATATCATTCCCCCTTTGTAAAAGGGGGAAATTAGGGGGATTCTCATATTCCTTCGCGGATCATAGTTCCTGACGATTTCCGCCCAACAGAACTTATCTATCATACCCGTTTTAAAAAAGAAAATCCGTTCAGGAGCGGGTATAATTTCTCCATGAGATTCTCTTTCTTGAGGAACATCCACCGCAGTGTCATCGCGATCGGCCTCGTGAGCTTTTTCACCGACCTGTCGAGCGAGATGATCTACCCCTACCTCCCCCTGTTTCTCACGGCGGTGCTCGGAGCAGGAGCGCTTGCGCTGGGTCTCATCGAGGGGGTTGCGGAAATGACCGCTTCGGTAATCAAGATCGTTTCCGGCAATATGACCGACCGCGCCGCACGGAGAAAACCCTTTGTGCTTGCCGGCTATGGTCTTTCCTCCCTCATGCGGCCGCTCATCGGTCTCGCACAGACCTGGCCTCTCGTCCTCGTGCTCAGGTTCATGGACCGGGTCGGCAAGGGCATCAGGACCTCCCCGAGGGACGCCCTCATCGCAGATGTGACCGAACCGAGGTTCTTCGGTCAGGCGTACGGATTTCACCGGGCGATGGACCATGCAGGGGCAGTCGTCGGCCCCCTCATCGCCGCTTTCCTGCTGAAAGGCCTTGGGGTCCCCCTCCGACAGGTCTTTCTCTTCTCCGCCATTCCGGCCGTGATGGTTCTGATTATCCTCATTGCTTTCGTAAGGGAGAAGCAAC
>JBLNHB010000283.1:0-6258 GCA_050268805.1 bacterium
GGGAGAATATTCTCAATGGTCTGGATTCCCTGCCCCGCAGCGCCGCAGAGGACACAGGAAACCTCCCCGCTGAATTTTGTGCTGAGCCGCTTCTTCATGTCGCCTCCTCACAATCCTCTGAGATCAAAAGGCTCATTTTGCCGTTTCGCTGACCACTTGATCTCGTTTCTCTCTCTGGTCCTTTATCCCCATGACCTTCTCTTTGATCTGAACAAACGAGTCGGTAATGTGTTGACGGTACGCGTAGAGAAACAAAAGGAAGATCACAGCCGTTATGATAACACGGAGAATGGTGCCGACGCGCCGATGCCCAAGGGCCTTGCCCACTTTCCCTGCGACGATAAAAAGGATAACGAAAATGGTCAGTATGCCTACATGCTGGATCCATCCCTTTGCTGTCCAGACCTTTATGAGTCCTATTCCCTCTTTGATTGAGGAGGACATTCTTCCCCTCAAGGAAATGTCGGGGGTCTCGGGCTCACCCTTCTGGGGAGGTCTCGTTTCCTGAACAAAGCCGGGGTTCCTCTCAAGGTCCTTGTCAATAGCAACAGCATTGCCCCGGTACTCTTCGGGAACGGAGCCGAGGCTGTCAGTATAGTGCTCGTTGCCCTTTTTGTCCACATATTTGTACATCTCGGCACAGACAGGAATGGAAAGGAGTGCAAGAAAAGTAATGGCTACAGCTCCGACAGAAAGAATTGATCTCATGCGAGGATTCCCCCTTGGATGCTAACGCAGCATATTCAAAATTATAGGTTTTTGCCTTCGATAATGCAATGAACAGCACGGGGGAATGCGTCCCTTCAACCATACAAAAATTCGAAGCCTGCAATAAAAAAGGCTAACCAGAAGAAGTCAGCCGTCACTTTTTCATGGTGGAGCTGAAGGGAATCGAACCCTCGACCTCTTGAATGCCATTCAAGCGCTCTCCCAACTGAGCTACAGCCCCAAGTGCTACTAAGGTAACGATTCCCCTCTCTCCTTGTCAACCTGAACTGATTATCTGTCTTGCCGGGGTTTCACTCTGAGACCTCATTCCTCATCTCTTACTTCCTCCGTATACCCGCACTCTTTCTTCAGACAGATGAGGAAATGTCCTGCTTTTGTCCTCTTGTCAACAAGGAATTCACGGTCACACTGGGGACAATGCTTCGCAACCGGCCGGTACCAAGTCGCGAATTTGCATTGTGGATAGTTGCTGCAGCTGAAGAAGACTTTCCCTCTCCTGGTAGCTCTCTCAACAATGTCACCCCCGTCTTCAGGGCATTTCACTCCGGTTGATACTGATCGGGTCGTCTTGCATTCCGGATACCGGGAACAGGCAAGGAACCGTCCGAACCTGCTCGTCTTGAGCACCATCGGTGATCCGCATTTCTCACAGACTTCGTTCACCGGCACGGACATCCCTTTCTGGCGTGCGTTCTCCTCGCCTTCAAGAGGCTTGGTATTCTTGCATTTTGGGTATCCCGTGCAGGCCATGAACCGCCCATGCCTCCCCCAGCGAATGACCATGGGCATTCCACACTTCTCACAGAGAAGGTCGGTGGGCTTGTCCTCGGGTTTGACCCGCCCGAGGGTCTTCGTTGCCTCGACAAGGTCTTTATCGAACGGGTCATAAAACTCATGAATAACCTTCACCCAGTTCATTTTCCCCTCTTCTATTCCGTCGAGTTCGGCTTCCATCTTGGCAGTGAATTCCTCATTGACGAGCTCGTTGAACCGCTCGACCAGGAGGTCATTCACGACTTCCCCCAGTTCAGTGGGCATAAATCGCCCATCCTTCTTCTCGACATACCGCCGTTCCTGAACCGTGCTGAGGATCGCCGCATAGGTACTCGGCCTTCCGATTCCTTTTTCTTCGAGTGTCTTGACGAGTAATGCCTCACTGAAGCGCGGGGGAGGCTGGGTAAAGTGCTGCCGGGGTGCAAGCTCGAGGAGCTTCAGAGCGTCGCCATCCTTCAGATCAGGCAGGATGGCCTCTTCTTCTTCGACTGTTTCTTCCTCGGATTCATCATAGAGGGCCAGGAAGCCTTTGAATTTGATGACCGTTCCGGAAGCCCTGAACTCGATTCCGGCGCCCTTGACAGGCTGGATGACGAAGAGCGTCTGCTCAAGCCGTGCGGGTGCCATCTGGCTTGCAAGAAACCGTTTCCAGATGAGGGTATAAAGCGCAAGCTGGTCTTTATTCAGATACTTTTTGATGCGCTCAGGGCTCTTGTCAGGATAGGTCGGCCTGATTGCTTCGTGTGCCTCCTGAGCAGTCGCCTTCACTTTGTACTGGGGCGGCTTCTTGGGAAGATAGTCGGCTCCAAACTCCTTTCCAATCATCTCCCGCGCCCACTGAACAGCCTCCGGTGCTGTTCTCGTTGAATCTGTTCTCATATAGGTAATGAGACCGACAGAGCCTTCGTCTCCCATCTCGATCCCTTCATACAACTGCTGGGCGATCATCATGGTTTTCTTTGCGGTGAACCTGAGCTTCTTTGATGCTTCTTGCTGCACGGTGCTGGTAATGAACGGCGGTGCTGCAGAGCGTGATTTCTCTCTTTTTTCAATGCTCGAGAGTGCATAGTGCAATCCCTGGAGCTTTGCTATCGCGTCATGGGCGGTCTTTTCACTGGTCAGCAGGAAGGTATTTCCCTTTTTTACATCCCTGCTGATAACAAGTTCATTCTGGTATTTGTACAGCCGGCCCTTGAACTGCGGCAGTTTCGGCCCTTCGAAGTTCGCCTCGATGCTCCAGTACTCTTCGGCCTTGAATGCCCGTATCTCCCGTTCCCGGTCGACGATGATCTTTACCGCCACAGACTGTACCCTCCCGGCACTCAATCCCCTCCTGACCTTCTTCCAGAGGAGCGGGCTCAGACCATACCCGACGAGCCGGTCGAGAACCCTCCGTGCCTGCTGGGCATCGACCTTGTCCATATTGATCGATGTGGGATGTTTGATCGCCTCCCTGACCGCCTTCTCGGTAATCTCATTGAACGTGATCCGCTGGACCTTAGGTTTCTTTTTGGTACGGCCCGCGCCTTTCTGGATCTCCTCTGCGATGTGCCAGGCAATCGCCTCTCCTTCACGGTCAGGGTCCGGCGCGAGATACACCTGATCGGCATCTTTTGCGGCTTTTCTCAGTTCGGCAATGATTTTCTCCTTGCCGGGGATGATAACGTAGCTGGGCGTAAAATTCTTCCGAACGTCGACTCCGAGCTCCCTGCCGGGGAGGTCCTTGATGTGGCCTACCGATGCCTTGACCGTAAATCCCTTCCCGAGGATCTTATTAATGGTCTTTGCTTTGGCAGGCGATTCGACGATGACAATCGATTTCATTGGTTCCGCCTTAGTTCCAGACAATCCGCTTACCCTCGTTGAAGAGCATTGAGTAAACCTCATCAGGCTCTATCTCGGTGCTCTTCAGGAGCATGGAAGCGAGGATACTCTTGATCGCATCAGCCTCCTCATCTTCGAACAGGTTCATTCTTTCCATGTGGAGAATCTCCTCCTGGAGAGAGAAGGGGTCTATCTTCGCATCGCTGATCTTCACCATCACATCTTCAAGACGAATGTTCTTCTCGACCACTTCCCGCGCGAGCGACATGAGTATTTCCACAAACTTTCTATACACGCTGGACCTCCTGGAGAAGACTGAACTTCTTCCCGTCAACCTGTCGAACCACTGATTTTAACTCAAGGCCGAGCAAAAGTCCAAGAACCCGGGAAGTCGGGTGCCCGGTTCTCCTCGTAATTTCATCGATGTGGAGCGGCTCGCAGGAAAGGGCATCACAGACCATCTTTTCATCCGGCGTTATCTCTACCACACTCTGCTTCTCCCGTTGAATGAATCCTTTCAGCACGTGACCGAGCTCCCGCACCACATCATCGGTCCTGGTAATCATTTTCGCACCGCTCTTCAAGAGTTCGTTCGTCCCGTGGGAAGTGGCAGCGGTAATATTCCCGGGTACGGCAAAGACCTCCCTCCCTTGTTCGAGCGCCGATTGCGCGGTAATGAGGGTACCGCTTCCCTTTGCCGCTTCGATCACGACAATGCCGAGGGAGAGCCCGCTGATCACCCGGTTTCTCCGGGGGAAGTTCTCCCGATTCGGCGCCTGTCCGATGGGGAACTCGCTCATGACAGAGCCTGAATCCTGGATCTTCTCATAGAGTCCCCGGCCCTCTGCGGGGTAGACAATATCGACGCCTGAGCCGAGCACGGCAACGGTTCTGCCCTTCTTTCTAAGTGCACCCATATGCGCGATTGAGTCAATGCCCCGCGCCATGCCGCTGACAATGGTGAACCCCATGGATGCAAGCCCTTCTGAAAGATATTGGGCGACATTCTTTCCGTAGGGCGTTGATGCACGCGAACCCACGAGGGCGATGGCGTATTTGTCGGATGCACTGAGGGTCCCCTTATAATAGAGGACCGTCGGGGGGTCGCTGATTTGGCCGAGAAGCTCGGGATAATCAACGCTCCCGTAGGAGGTCACGCTGATTCCCTTGTGCCCGCACTCCCCGGCAATCCTCTCTGCAGCGTCCCATGCCTGAAAGCGCTCTATGCTTTCAATCCTCCTGACTCCAAGCCCCTCGATGCCGGACAATGATTTCCTGCTCGCGCTGAAGACATTCGCAGGGGAGCCGCATGCATCGATCAGCTTCTTTGCCGTGGCAGGCCCGATGTCCGGAACGAGCTGGAGGGCAAGGGCGGCAACGGTCTCGTTCATTGCTGCTTCAGCCTTCTCACTTTGAGCCTGAGGGCGTTCAATTTGATAAATCCGTCAGCGTCTTTCTGATCATACACCGTCTCCTCCCCGAACGTCGAAAGTTCAGGGTCGTAGAGGGAGTTCGGAGATTTTCTCCCGACGACAATGCAATTGCCTTTGTAGATTTTCAGCCTCACCGTTCCATTCACCGCCTTCTGTGTCTCGTCGATGAGTTTCTGGATCGCCTCCCGCTCGGGAGAAAACCAAAACCCGTAGTAGACCATCTCGGCATACCGCGTTATCAGGGAATCCCGCAGATGTGCGGCCTCGCGGTCCAGGGTGATCGACTCGATCGCCCGGTGAGCGACATGCATCACCGTTCCGCCGGGCGTCTCATAAACGCCTCTCGACTTCATTCCCACAAACCTGTTCTCGACAATATCAACTCTCCCGACTCCGTTTCTCCCCGCGATCTGGTTCAGAGACTGGAGCAGCCTGAAGGGGGAGAGCCGCTCGCCGTTAAGGGCCACGGGATTTCCGCGCTCGTATTCCAGCTCAATGTACACCGGTTCATTGGGGGCCTTCTCGAGCGGAACCGCCATGGTATACATATCATCGGGCGGCTCTGCCCATGGGTCCTCAAGGATCCCCCCCTCATAGCTGATATGGAAAGCATTCCGGTCGGTACTATACGGTTTTTCCTTGGTAACGGGCACTTCGATTCCGTGCTTTTTTGCATAGTCAATGAGCGCGTCCCGCGACCGGAACGGCCAGACCCTCCAGGGGGCGACCACCTTGATTCCGGGCTTCAACGCATAGTAGGTGAGCTCAAAGCGCACCTGGTCATTTCCTTTGCCCGTCGCACCGTGGGCAACGGCATCGGCCTGCTCCTGTTCCGCTACCTCGATCTGCCGCTTCGCAATGAGCGGCCTTGCGATTGATGTGCCGAGGAGATAATTGCCTTCGTAGACAGCGCACCCCCGCACCAGGGGGAAAATATATTCGCTGACGAATTCTTCCCGCAGGTCCTCGACGTACACCTTCGAGGCGCCGGTCTTCACCGCCTTGTCCCTGACTGCGGGGAGATTCTCTTCCTGGCCGAGGTCTGCACAGAATGCGATAACCTCGGCGCCGTATTCATCCTGAATCCACTTGATCGCGACAGACGTATCAAGCCCTCCGGAATAGGCAAGCACAACTTTCTTCACACTTCCTCCTTTGCTCTTTTGCCGCATGGCCGGAGAAACAGCCTCATATCCCCATGAAGAGCAGTGACTTTTCTGAAGACGCCGGTTACACCCGGCATGCACCGACTGCATAGCCGCACGTACAAAGGAACTTAGCATATTCAAGGAAAAAATGTGAAGCGTGTCTCCGCTTTGACTTTTTCCGATGGTAACCGGTATCCTTAAAATTGAGACGCAGTCTCAAAATCAAAAAAGGAGCTTGCCCATGCACCGCCACAGATTCCGGCATGGATCACGAAAACATGCGGCTTCCGGTCTCGAGCGGGTCATCCTCGTGGGAAACCCGAATGTGGGCAAGAGCGTCATCTTCGGGC
>JBLNHB010000284.1:0-6692 GCA_050268805.1 bacterium
CTGGAGGCCGCAGAAGAGAGACGCTCGCCGAGGCGATGGTCAAAAGCGCTGCCAGGGCAGTCGGCAGCCAGGTCGGACGTCAGATCATCCGGGGGGTATTAGGGTCGCTCTTCGGCGGGAGGAAGGGATAAAAAACTTTCGCCGCAGAGCGCAGGAGGTCACTGAGACGAAAGAAAAAACACCTTCTTTTCCTGCTTAGTCTTCGTGGTTTCCCAAGAAGGCGTTATACCCCTCTCCGGTTTGGTCCAAAGATGTACTTATGGAGCTGAAGATTGAGGCGGGCGTTGAGTCTGTCTGTGACCATCCATTGTGCAAGGTCTTCGGGTTCCAGCATGTTAAAGACCGGAGAGAGAAGGACATTCGTTTTTCCGGCGAGTGAATACCTTTCCATCATCTTCTTGGACCACTCATAATCCTCTCTGCTCGAGAGCACGAACTTCACATCGTCCTTTTTCCGGACACGATCGAGGTTTTTCATGAGCATCTTCTCACTCATGCCGCTTGACGGTGTCTTCATGTCGAGAACGACCGAGACGCGCTGATCGACTGATGCAATATCACAGGAACCGTTCGTTTCGAGCAGCACCGCATAGCCCTGATTACAGAGCATCTCCAGGAGTGCAGGGGTTTCTCTCTGGATGAGCGGTTCCCCTCCGGTGACCTCTACCAGTTCTATCCCGTAGTATTTGACCTTTCCCAGAATCACTGGCAGGTCCATCTCAACGCCGGGACCATAGGCATAGCTCGTGTCGCAGAAGGAGCACCGCAGGTTGCATCCGGAAAGCCGGACAAATACGCAGGGGAAGCCGGCATGGGATGATTCTCCCTGGATAGAGGCAAAGATTTCACAGACGTTCATGGCCTTATATTAATAGATGAATGATAGGGGGAATCAAGAGGATTATTTGATGTTTATGACAGAAGGGGTTCGGGATTAGGGATTCGGGATTGGTAGTTAAAGCCAACCCCCAACCACTAACCCCCAATCCCTTCTTTCAGGCTATGTCCACCAGTTTGATCTCGAATGTCAGGTCCTGTCCTGCGAGGGGATGGTTTGCGTCAAGGGTGACATGAGTATCGGTGACGCCGGTTATGACAAGGTCCGTCACCGAGCCGTCCTCCTGCTTGATCTGGACCATGAGGCCGGGCTTGGGCTCGATGTGGGGCGGTACATGTTCCCTTCCGATATCAACGATAAGTTCCTTGCGGTGCGGACCATATGCCTCGTTGGAAGGAATCCGTATGGTTTTTGTCTCGCCCGGGACCATGCCGACGACCGCACTCTCAAAGCCGGGGATGATCTGTCCGCTGCCGAGCGTGAACTCGAGCGGTTCACGGTCAGCGGAAGAATCAAAGACAAACCCGGCATCGATCTTCCCCGTGTAGTGCACCTTTACTCTGTTCCCGATGGTTGCTTTCTCCATGTTCACAACTCTCCTTCTTCAGTGTGACCGCTTCCTGCATGAGAGAGCACTGATGCGGTATCCTTTCAAAAAATATATTTACCAGGGATAACAGGTGACACAGGGCAGGAGGGTTATGCTGATTTGATCCTCTTCCTGGTCCACTCGATGAGCCCGCCTGCCTGAATGAGCTCCTGCATAAAAGGGGGGATCGGTTTCGCCCGGTACTCTTCCTTCTTTGTCAGATTCCTGATGATGCCCGTATCGGCATCGATTTCGAGTTCATCGCCCTCGGCGATGCCGATGCTCGCTTCTGAGGACTCGAAAATCGGCAGCCCGATGTTGAAGGAATTCCGGTAGAATATGCGTGCGAAGCTGGGGGCGATGACCGCCTGGATGCCCGCCGCCTTGATCGCAATGGGAGCGTGCTCCCGGGAAGACCCGCATCCGAAATTAGACCCCGCAACAATGATGTCACCCCTTTTTACCTTGTTCGGGAATGCAGGGTCTGCATCCTCCATGACATGCTTCGCGAGTTCCGCAGGGTCTGATGTAGTGAGATAGCGTGCGGGAATGATAGCGTCGGTATCGATATTGGAGCCGAATTTCCAGGACGTTCCTTTCAGAATCATTGGGGCCCTCCTCTTGGATGCATTCATTATACACAAAAACCGCGGTCTGTTTCCTCCCTCTGCGACATGAACGGGGGAAGAGCAAATGTTCAAACAAATCAATCGGTTCTAAATTTCTTGACATTGGGTATCTATAGTTGGTAGATTATTTGGCATCAATCTCAAAAAAGGAAGGAGTTGATTTTTTCGATGCCCTCGGTGAGCGTCAAGGATATCGATTCCTTCGAGCTTGCTCTGAAGAAATTCAAGAAGCAGTGCGAGAAGGAAGGTGTCCTTTCCGACATAAAGAAACGGGAGCATTATGATAAACCGAGCGTGAAACGCAAGAAGAAGATGATTGCTGCACGCAAGAAGGCTGCTAAGAAAGTGCGCATGTCTTCAAGGTAATCAGATGTCCCTGAGCGAGACCATTGACAAAGACCTCAAAGAGGCGATGAAGGCCTCGAACAAGCCTGCGGTATCAGCGTTGCGGCTCATCAAATCGTCCCTGAAATATCGAGAGATCGAAAAGGGGGAGAAGCTCGCTGATGACGATGTGATCGCTGTTCTTTCTTCCCTCCTCAAGCAGCGGAGGGAGTCCATCGAGCAGTTCAAGAAAGGCGGCCGGGACGATCTTGTATTGTCCGAAGAAACTGAGGTGGTCATCATCAAGAAATACCTGCCTGAGCAGATTTCTGAGGGTGAGATCGAAGGGATCGTACGGGAGACCATCAGCGAGCTTGGCGCCTCCGGGGCGAAAGATATCGGCAAGGTCATGAAAGCGGTCATGCCGAAACTGAAGGGCCGGGCTGACGGTAAGGTTGTCAATGTCATAGTCTCCCGATTCCTCGCCTCTTGATCAGAGTCTCATAGACTCTCCTTGCTTTTCCCCGTTTTTTAATATACTCCCCACTTTATTTTTTCTTCCTAAAATCTTATCATAGAGAATCCAGGCGGCAGTTCAAACGCTCCATCTCCCGAGAGAATGACCTGAACTCCGGGACGGAGTTGTGCTTGCCCCGGGGAATGATGATTGCGTGTGAGGGGAGTGATGAATTCCCGTTTTCAATGCAAGGTGGGCAGGTGAATCTGAGGGATTTCTACGAGAAGGCCGTTCAAGTCGGGATCGAGCATGACCCGAGAGGGAAGAGTGCCGTTTCCCGCGATCTGGAGAAGCAGCAAAAAAAGTTCTCTGAACTCAAGGACCGGGAAAAAGAATTTTTCGATACCGATTCCCTGAGGAACCCCTATTCCGATTCGAAAATCCTCCATGGGAGCGGGGATGAAGAAATCAGGGCCATCCTTGCAGGCATTGATATGGAGGTAGGGGAGATCCTCCTCGCCGATTGGCTGCGTGCGCGGGGGAAAGCCGTTGACCTTATCCTCTCCCACCATCCTGAGGGGAGCGGGATCGCAAATCTCTACCATGTTCTGGAGATGCAGTCGGACATTCTCAATAAATACGGTGTCCCGATCCATATTGCCGAGTCGCTCATGGAGGGCAGAATCAAAGAAGTCCAACGGAGACTTCTGCCCCTGAATCATACCCGCGCCGTGGATGCGGCCAGGCTGCTCAACATTCCCTTCATCTGTCTCCATACCCCCGCGGACAATATGGTTGCATCATTCCTGCAAGATCTCTTCGATGCGAAAAAGCCGGACACGCTCGCCGATATCGTGGACCTCCTCACCGAGATCCCCGAATACCGTGAAGCAGGGAAAATCGGGGCAGGGCCGCGGATCCTCCTCGGCTCGGACGAGAGGAGAGCCGGCAGGATTTTTGTCGACATGACCGGCGGCACCGAGGGGGCGAAGGATGTTTTCGAGAGCCTCTCCTCCTCCGGCGTCAATACGATTGTCGGGATGCACATCAATGAGGAGCACCGGAAAGAAGCGGAGAAGCACCATATGAATGTGGTCATAGCAGGCCACATCGCGAGTGACAATCTCGGCAT
Organism: bacterium; assembly: GCA_050268805.1. GTDB lineage: Bacteria > Nitrospirota > Thermodesulfovibrionia > Thermodesulfovibrionales > BMS3Bbin05 > JBLNHB01. The sequence continues at coordinate 3,970 of JBLNHB010000284.1, forward strand.
CAATCTCCTGCTCGATAGGGTCATCGGCGGCGAAGAGATCACCCTGCATGTGTGTTCGGGGTTCAGGAGAATACGGAGGGGATAATCCCGCAGAGTCTATGACAACGAACGTCGCGGAAGAGATTAAGTCCAGGCTGGATATCATCGAAGTGATTTCAGAATACGTGGACCTGAAAAAGGCGGGGAGCACGTACAAGGCGCTCTGCCCTTTTCATGCGGAAAAGACCCCTTCGTTCACCGTGAGCCCCAGCAAACAGATATTCCATTGTTTCGGCTGCGGAGCGGGCGGCGACATGTTTGCCTTTGTCATGAAATACGATAGTGTTTCGTTCACCGAGGCGGTCAGCGTACTCGCGAAGAAAGCAGGCATCGAGCTGAAGGGTTTCGTCTCTCGGAAGACCGGTTCTGCGAACGAGACTCTCTACAGACTCCATGCCGATGCGACAGAGTTCTTCATCAGCCAGCTCGAGAGTACTCCGGATGCGCTTGCCTATTTTTCGAAGAGGGGCATCGACCGCGATGCGATCAAGGAGTTCCGGCTCGGGTATGCGCCGCAGAAACGGGACGCCCTTTTCCGGTTCCTCAGAGGCAGGGGGTACCAGGAGAGTGTTATGGAGAGTGCCGGTGTGGTGAAATTCTCTGAAGGGAAGAAACCCTACGACATGTTCCGGGACCGGATTATCTTTCCGATTGCCGATGCGCAGGGAAGGGTCATCGCCTTCGGTGCGCGCATCCTTGGAAAAGCTGCCGGGGACATGCCGAAATACATCAATTCGCCCGAGACACCCATATTCAAAAAGGGGAGCACTCTCTACGGGCTCGATGTCGCCAGGGAGCATATCCGCAAAAAGGGATATGCGATCATCTCGGAAGGATATACGGACGTGATATCATTCCACCGGTACGGATTCCGGAACGCCGTCGCTCCCCTCGGCACTGCCCTGACCGAAGGGCATCTCAGGCAGCTCCGGGCATACGCGAAAAAAGTCCTCCTCGTCTTTGACGGCGATGAGGCTGGCCTCAAGGCTGCGCGGAGGGCGTTCCCCCTCATGTATGAAAGCGGACTGAGGGCGAAAGTCCTTCTCCTTCCGGAAGGCCATGACCCCGATACATATCTCCGTGAAAAAGGCCCGCGGGAGTTACAGCGGCTCTATCCCCAGTCGCGGGACATCGTGGATTTCTACCTCGGGCTCGGGGAAGACCGGGTGGAGATTGTGCGGGAACTGATCGGCGTTGCAGCGAGGATGAAGGACGCCATCCTGCGGGGCCAGGTCGTTACCGAGATAGCTCAGAAGACCGCCATACCGGCTCTCTACCTGGTTGAAGAGATCCAGAAGGTGATGAAGTCCGAAAGGAACGCCGGCACTGATCAGAAGCAGAAGAGGGCGCTGTCTCCGGAAGAGACGCTCATCGCGATCGGCTTCCTCATGCCCGGACGGGGCGGAATGATCCTCTCCCGCCTCGATGAGAGGGATTTCGAACAGGAAACAGCACGAACCGTCTTTCTGAAGGCGCAGCGCAATGGAGAGTTCCCTGTGCTCGACCGCATGAGTTCCCTCTATGACGGCGATGAAGTCTCCTACATCACCGCCCTGACCGTCAACCCCGGATTTGACGAAGCGGAGGTCGATACGATCGTCGACGACTGTCTGAGAAAAATGAGGGCTCGCGTTGTGAGGAGGAGCATCGAGGATATGGAAATGAGGATCAAGATCGCAGAGGCTTCGGGAGATATCTCTCAGCTCGATTCGTTGCTGTCCAGGAAACAAGCAGTCATTAAGGGGGCACAGAATGAAGGAATACTATGATTTCTTTGATGACAAGCCGCTCATGTACACTGAAGACGGTGATGAAGAAGCGGAGTTCATCTGTGAGGAGGATGAGTCTCCTGTTCCCGCAGTACTGACGTTCGAGGAGGAGTGTGATCCGGTCAGAATATACCTCAAGGAAATGGGGGTTGTCCCGCTCCTGACCAAAGAAGGAGAGGTCGAGATCGCGGTCAAGATCGAAACCACCAGGGCCAACCTGACGAGGATCATCTTTTCCATCCCCTTTACCATCAGGAGGCTGATCGACCTCGGGAAACTCCTCCAGAAGGGGATCGCCCCCCTTGAAGACATCATCCAGACCGACGAGCTGGATTCTGAAGAGGACATTCTCCGGCTGAAAGATAATTTTTTTCTTGTTACCCTCGAGATCAAGAAGCTCCTCGACAAGCGGAAGACATACCTGAAGAAGTTGAATGAAGCCGGCAAAAAGCAGAAAGAGAAGGTGCTCGGCGTGCTTGAGGCAAACAGGGCGAAGATTTTTGCGTGCGTAGAAAAGATGAAACTGAGGGATGAGGTGTGTGACGCTTTTGCAGGAGAACTCGAGATAGACACCTGTACTGTCCATGCCCTGAAACGGAAACTCTCCGAACTTCAGAAGAAACTGGCCAGGGCACGGGTGCCTGCCGGCAAAATGTCCGCCGGAAGGATACCACGGACCTGGAGCCCTGCTGCCAGGGACCTCATCGTCAAATACCGGGAAATAGAGCAGGAGATGGTCTCGATCCAACAGAAAGTGGGGATGCAGGTCGATGATTTCCGGAAGGCGATGATATCCATCAAGCGGACGCAGAGGGAGCTGATGCTGGCGAAGAGCACGCTCATCGAGGCAAATCTGAGGCTTGTCATCAGCATCGCCAAACGGTACGTGGGGAAGGGCATGAGCTTCTCCGACCT